>NZ_QTVB01000004.1:0-144354 GCF_003435965.1 Roseburia sp. AF42-8 | reverse complement strand
GTTCATCCTGAGCCAGGATCAAACTCTCATGTTATAGTGTTTGTCCTTTCAGAAATCTAGCTTGGCTAAATATCCTAAAGTTTACTGTTTTAGGTCGCATTCTTCTATTGAATAGAGATGCTGTCCTGAATGATTTTGTAATCTTTACGATTACGTTTTTCTCAAAATCTTTCAAGGTTATTTCACTGTTCAGTTATCAAGGTTCTTTGTGTTTCGTTGCTGACCTGCAACTTTTACAGAATATCATGTCTGTCAGCTTTTGTCAACAACTTTTTTTATTTTTTTAATTCTTATCTCCCGCCGCAACAGGCGTTTCCTGCGCGGTGGAGTTTTATAATAGCACGTCATTTTCTGGATGTCAACACGATTTTGCCATATTTATTAAAGTAGGTCATTTGTCGTTTTTTATCTAAATTATTTGAATTGTGTGTTCAATTCATTTTTCTTTGGATAAAATATAGCGGATGGCATCCTGTACGTTGCTGACACCCACTACATTTATATTTGGATTCTTCTTCAATCCTGCTTTACAAACTTCAGGTAGAATGCAGGTGGTAAAGCCAAGCTTCTGTGCTTCCTGCACGCGCTGTGCCGCCATACTGACTGCACGTACTTCGCCACTTAATCCTACCTCTCCAAAGCAGATGGTCTTCTCATCAATTGGAACATCTTTATAGCTGGATACAATCGCAAGCACAATACCTAAATCAATTGCGGGTTCATTCATACGGATACCCCCGGCAATATTTACATATGCATCGCAGGAACTTAAAGACAGTCCCAGTCTCTTTTCTAATACAGCCATCAGAAGATTGACCCTGTTATAATCCGTTCCTGCAGCTGTTCTTCTTGGCATTCCAAAATTACTGTGGCACACCAGTGCCTGTATTTCCAAAAGAATCGGACGGGTTCCCTCCATAGAGCATGCCACAACAGAACCGGATGCTCCCTCCGGCTTTCCACTGAGCATATATTCCGAAGGATTTTCCACTTCCCTTAACCCTTCGTTACACATTTCAAATACACCTATCTCATTCGTGGAACCAAACCGGTTCTTCACACCACGCAATATACGATATGCCGCATGACGGTCACCTTCAAAATACAATACCGTATCTACCATATGTTCTAACACACGGGGACCTGCCACAACACCCTCTTTGGTCACATGTCCGACAATAAAAATAGAAATACCAAGCCCCTTTGCAATCTGCATCAGAACTCCGGTTGCTTCCCGGACCTGGGAAACACTGCCCGGTGCCGATGTGACATTTTCATTATACATGGTCTGAATGGAGTCAATGACTACGATTTCCGGCTTGGTTCTGCTAATCACTTCTTTGATGGTATCCAGATTTGTCTCACAAAGCAGTGATAAAGTATCTCCAAACTCTCCGATACGCTCTGCGCGAATCTTTATCTGCTGCAAGGATTCCTCTCCGGAAATATATAATACATCTGTCTTCTGCATGGAAAGATTCCGGCACACCTGTAAAAGCAACGTGGATTTTCCAATTCCCGGATCACCGCCAACCAAAACAAGGGAACCTTTTACGATTCCACCGCCCAAAACCCGGTCTAACTCTTTTAATCCGGTAGTCAGCCGTTCTTCCTGCCCTGTTTTAATATCTGCAATTTTTACAACTTCTGCTTTCGCTGCTTCCTTCCGCACTTTTGCAGGTGCTGATTTATCTATCACTTCTTCTACAAAAGTATTCCACCCGCCGCATCCCGGGCACTGTCCCATCCATTTGGATGATTCATAGCCACAGTCCTGGCAGAAAAATACGGTTGCTTTTCCCTTTGCCATCTATTTTCCCCCTTATTCTTGCAATAACTGTCTTTCTTGCTACTCGCGTAAATTAGTAAAAAGAGAACCCAATCCGCTGGAATTGGATTCTCTTTCTTATCATCTTATTGATATATCCATTTATACTCTGGATACTTTTACTGCAACCGGAGTTTCCGGGTCTAATTCAACGCTAAGTGTTAATTTACCACCTAAATTGGTCTTCATCTGACCAATTGATTTTCCTGCTACAAATACATCATACTCTGTCTCTTCCATTAAGCCAAGTGTAATCTCTGCATCTTCCGGTCCTTCTACTTCAAATTCCACACCGTTTTCGGATGCTACCATATTTGTAACTGCAGTTCCTGGAACAGATTCATATACAAACATTCCATTTCTCTCTAATTTGGTAATCTCACGAAATGTCTTAACTTTGTACAAATCTCCCGCATGTTCAAAATTGTCCAGTTTGGATTTTGCTCCCAGTGTATAATCTCCAAAACTGATTGTTCCGTTTGCTTCTGAACGAATTAATTCTGCAACTACAGCCATTTTTTATCCTCCTATAAGCCACTATCCCACGATGGCTTTTTCGTAAATTTTATGAAAATATTATAGCTTATCTCGACACATTTTTCCAGTTATTTTGATGAATTCACAGCGGTTTTTATTTCCTTTTTTACCATGCGGATTTCCACATCATCTCCCGGCTTGATTTTACCGGATAAAATCTCTTCTGCCAGCATATCTTCTATCTGTGTCTGTATCATACGCCGCAATGGTCTTGCTCCATATTTCGGATTGTATGCCTTCTCAGCAATGTATCCTTTTACGCTGCCGGTTATGGTCAGATGGATACCCATCTGTTTTTCACACCGGTCAATTAAAGATTTGCTTAAAATGGTGACAATCTTCTTCATGTCCTCTTTATTGAGAGCCCGGAATACAATGGTCTCGTCAATTCGGTTTAAGAACTCCGGCTTAAAGATTCTCTGGACTTCTTCCATTACACCATTTTTCATGTATTCATAATTCTTCTTTTCATCTTCGACTGCAGCAAATCCAAGCTTCTTCGGTGCAATGATAGACTGCGCCCCTGCATTGGAAGTCATAATGATAATCGTATTCTTAAAATCTACCCGTCTGCCCTGAGCATCTGTAATCTGTCCATCATCCAGTACCTGAAGCAATACATTAAATACATCCGGGTGTGCCTTTTCAATTTCATCAAAAAGAATAACAGAATATGGTTTTCTTCTGACCTTTTCGCTGAGCTGGCCGCCTTCTTCATAACCTACATAACCTGGCGGTGAACCAATCATTTTAGAAACACTGTGCTTCTCCATGTACTCTGACATATCAACACGAATCATTGCCTGCTCATCGCCAAAGACAGCCTCTGCCAGTGCCTTTGTTATCTCTGTTTTACCAACTCCGGTCGGTCCTAAGAAAAGGAAGGAACCTATCGGACGATGCGGATCTTTTAATCCTACCCGTCCTCTTCTGACTGCTCTTGCCACTGCACTGACTGCCTCTTCCTGTCCTACTACACGCTTATGCAGTGTCTTTTCCAGACGGTTGAGACGTGCAGCCTCGCCCTCTGCCAGTCTCTTCACCGGTATCTTTGTCCAGTCAGATACAATTTCTGCAATTTCATTTTCTCCGACAACCAGTTTCTTCTTGTCTGCATCCCGATGGTATTTTTCCACCTGCTTTTCGTATTTCTTCCGGGCAGCTTCCTTCTCCCTGCGGATTGCCCCGGCATCTTCAAACCGCTGTTCCATCAATGCCGTCTCCATATCGTCCTCTAACTGAGCAATCTTACGCTCCAGTTCACTGATTTTCTCCGGCATTTTAAATCCGCCAAGGCGAACCTTAGAGGAAGCCTCATCCATCAAATCAATGGCCTTATCCGGCAGATAACGGTCTGCAATATAACGGGCAGACAGCTTCACTGCCGCTTCTATTCCCGCATCTGTAATCTGTACATGATGATGCTTCTCATAGCGTTCTCTTAATCCCTTTAATATTTCTATTGCCTGCTCTTCCGTCGGTTCTTCCACCGTTACCGGCTGGAAACGACGTTCCAGGGCTGCATCTTTTTCAATATATTTACGGTATTCTTCTAATGTGGTTGCTCCGATTAATTGTATTTCTCCACGGGCAAGGGATGGCTTTAAAATATTGGATGCATCAATAGCACCTTCCGCTCCACCTGCTCCGATAATGGTATGAAGTTCATCTATGAAAAGAAGTACATTTCCTGCTTCTGTCACTTCACGAATGACTTTCTTAATCCGCTCTTCAAATTCTCCACGGTATTTAGAGCCTGCTACCATTCCGGATAAATCCAGTGTTACCACTCGTTTTCCCCGGACTGTATCCGGAACCAGTCCGGATGCAATACGCTGGGCAAGTCCTTCTGCAATAGCTGTCTTTCCAACTCCCGGCTCTCCAATCAGGCATGGATTATTTTTCGTCCTGCGGCTTAAAATCTGAATCACGCGGGCAATCTCTGCCTCTCTGCCAATCACCGGGTCTATCTCACCATAGGCTGCCATAGCAGTTAAATCCCTGGAATACTGATCTAAGGTTGGCGTTACTTCTACTGCTTTCTTTTTTCCGGATTTGCTTGCCGCAATCTCCTCTTTATAGCGGTTTGCGTCTTCTCCCATGGCTACCAGAGTCTCGATATAAATCTTCTGGATATTCACACCCAGTGTATTCAACAGACGTACACCGGCACAGTCTGCCTCTTTCAATAATGCAATTAAAAGGTGTTCTGTTCCGATATTCTCATTGTCAAAACGCTCTGCCTCCTGGTCAGCGGTCTCAATGATATGCTGAATCCTTGGAGAATAACCTTTCCGGTCTAATACTGCCACATCCGAAGATGGAGCGATTAAATCTTCTATCAGTTCTACCAGACGGGTTTCTTCTACTCCCGCATCCATCAGAACACAGGCAGCTACTCCACTGCCTTCTTTTAGCAATCCCAGTAAAAGGTGCTCTGTTCCAATATAATTATGATGCATGCTTCTGGCTGCCTTTGTCGTCAGTTCTATTACTTTTTGCGCTTGTTTTGTATATGGTTTATGCATAAAATCCTCCTGTCACTACGCGCCAATTCTCTTATAAATCATTTAAATCCATTACTTCAATATCATCATCTGATGATTCTTTTTCAATAAAGTCATCATGGCTTGCAAAGATTCCATTATCTTCATCATCGTCATCAAAAATATCTTTGCTCCGCCGTTTCTTCTCTTTTTTTTCTCTCTTTTCCTTTTCACGTTTCTTTCTGCCGGACATAAATTCCGGTTCTTCTTCAAATTCTTCCATAAAGTCAGTTTCACCTAACCGTTCTGCCACTTCTTCCGGTAACTGAGCGGCGGAATCCGCTTCTTCTTTTTCTTCTGACTCTGCTTTCTCTGGCAGCCCCTTCACTGCACTGGTCTCTTTTTCTTTGACCGGCTCTTCTTCGACTTTACCGGTATCTTCTACGAATTTCTGTTTCTTCTTTGTCTTTCTGCGTTTTTCCTCTTCAAAGATATCTACTGCTTCTTCGATTTCATCATCTTCCTCTTCTTCATAACCTCTTCTTCCACGAAGCAACAGATTAATAATGATAAAAATAAGAATTACGATTACTACAATTAATCCGGCAATAATTTTTAAATCCCGGTCTTTTCTAGCGGTATATTTGTCATTTAAGTCATTTAATGCATTCTGAAGATAGGTGGTATCGGTATCCTCCTCCGTGCTGTCACTGTACTGGTATTCGCTGAAGGTTCCATCACTGGTATTGTAATTATACCAGCCTTCCTGTCCATCATTTGTCATTCCATATACGGTATAAATATTTTCTGCATCTGTTGCGTATGCATCTTCAAATGTGCTGTCCCCAACCTGAATAGGCGTGGTTGCTTCGCCCGGTAAAAAGGAAGTCACTGCCGAAGGTGTCATTAAAATCAGATAATTATCCCCATTATCGATACGAATATATGGGCACACACTGCCATCGGTGCCATTTACCACATAAAAGCCTGCATTTCCTGCTGCATCTGTCATATATAAAAGAGATAAATTACCATTGTTAAAAGCAACACCACGGTATTCAGCTCCCTGATAAGTTACCTGCGCTTCTGTAAAATCTGCCGGAATCTGTTCTGCTGCGAAATCTTCTGACACGGTATAGGCAGATACAGTATCGTCCGGTGTGGCTGTATCTGTGCCATTATCTGCTCCGGTATTATTGTCCGCCGGAGTATTGCCTGTGTCTGTGCTTGTTGTAGTATCTGTATTTGTTGTAGCACCTGTTGCAGACTTGGTTATGGTCAGATGATAAGTTGCAAGATTTCCATTCTCTGCCTGCACTACTACGTCAATCTTTGTATCTCCATCTGTTTTTAAGGTAGTGGTTCCCACCCCGGACTGAATCGTTGCTGCCGGATTTACCGTTTTTGCACTTACCGTCACGCTGCTTACATCCTGTCCTACCTGTACCGTATAGTACATACGGCTTCCTTCAAATGCAGGTGATAATGAACCCTCGGCTACTGTCAGTGTCTCCAGCGAATTATCCGCAGGACCTGCATATACCTGCATCGGCATTCCTGACATGGCAAAAATGCAAATCAATGTCATGAAAAGTATCTCTATCTTACGAATTGTTTTCTTCATTTTCCGTCTCCTTCAATTCCCTTTTTCTCCAAAACAACAGAAAATCTTCTTTTGATTTTCCTGTACAATATAATCAGTTTCATTATAGAAAACTATCGGGAATGCGTCAACCTCAATTCGAAAAACCATGTCGTACTTATCCCACGGATATGTCTAACGGTTTGCCCTGATTAACCATCCCCACACAACTCCGGCAAGAGAAAGACCTGCTGTAATTGCTGCTCTGTGGTTCCAGTCTGTAATATCCTGTCCCAGCAAAGCTGCCAGCAGTAATAATGTTCCGCCGCTTACCATAAGGGCTGCAAGAGCTGCAAGCACTATCATTTCCATTCTTGACGGATGTTTCTTTCCTCTTCTTACATGTACTGTATTATCACGCATAATTGTGACCTCCCTGTGTCTTTTTTCTTATCTTTTCCTTCGCTTTTCTGCCACTTTTCTGGTATTTTTCAGTGGCTTTGCTCTCTGATAAGATCATGTTACAACAGGATGTGTCCCATATTTCGTACCTATATTATGTAAACTTATTTCCCAATTTTTTCTAAATACTTTGTTCCGAATCCAACCTTTTACAATAAATATAACGCTTGATAAACACCATAACCTGTCCGTCAGCTTCTTTGGATGCATAACAATGCAAAAGAGTTCTGCCGGCACAACACCCACAAAACTCTTTTCTCATATCCGTTATATTACTTTATTATTCGCTCTTTGTCTAATTTGCCGTACTGCCTCATAGAGCAATACGCTTACAGCTACCAGCAGACATCCCCACTGGTTCGCACTGAAAATCTTTCTGTCTTCATAATACCTCAGATAATCCAGTACGAATTTTAATATCGCATACAGCAACAGACTCTTTGGAATTATACCATTCCTTCTTCGTTCTGCCATCTTGTGAAGCAACAAAAACGCCAGCAGAAATAAGATCGTCTCTGCCAGCTGGACCGGAAAAAGGTATTCCCCCGCTGCTCCATTATCAAGATAGCGGATACTGCCAGGTCCCTGATATCTCATGCCAACACAACAGCCTGCAAAAAAGCAGCCTAGCTTTGAAACCGCATACATCAGTCCCAATGCCAGCACATATGCAGTCCATAGCTCTATCTTATGTTCCTTACTGATTTTTGTAAAAATCCACACACCGAGCAGGATGCCCGCCATACCGCCAAGACTGGAAAAACCAAATGTTTCTACTTTACCCTGTTCTGCCAGCTGCACAATAAAGGTATAAAATGCTCCAAAATATAATGCCAGAACTGTATTCAAAAGCTCTGAATAAAAGATATGACTGCCCTTTACTCCTGCTTTTTTCAAATACCATGTGACATAAAGATATGCCAGTACAAAGCTTAAGAGAAAACAGATAAAATACGGCGAAATTCTCCAGTGTAAAATCGTAATATCTATCATTTATTTTCCTGCCTCATCAGCCCGGACAGTTTCGAACACAGCTTATGAATGCCAGCCCACAGGCAATAATTGTTACTGCTATAAATACTACTACAAGAATGGCAAGTGCAATATAAAGCCACATCAGCACTTTACCAAATACACTCTGCGGATATTTTACACGGACCAAAATCATAAGTACCAGTGCTGCAATTCCACAGCCAGCCATAAGAAAAGTCAGAATTGAACCTAATACATAGCTGCTTGCGATATTATAATAAATTTCTTCTTTTCCTGCATCAAACAACAGTCCCAGAATAATATTCTTAATAAAAATTACTGCCATCGGTGCAAACATCAAAATCATGGAAATAATACATAATTTGTCCGCCTGCTTCTTATCCTCCGGAGAGAGCTCCGGTCGTGGCATTTTTCCCTGTCGTGGCGGCATATTCGTTGGCATCGGCGGTCTCTGCTGCATCTGCATGTTTGGTGGCATCGGTCTGCCCTGTTGCATCTGCATATTCGGCGGCATTGGTCCACCTTGCTGCGGCGGCATATTCGGTGGCATCGGCGGTCTCTGCTGTGACGGCATGTTTGGTGGCATCTGGTTCCACTGATTATTCATAATTTATCCCTTTACCCTTTCTCAATACATATTACATTTCCTGCAACTTTTATTAGAGTGCTTTCTTCTCTTTCATCGGCTGTTTTTCATCACAACTATAGGTCAGTTTCTCTCCATAGGTCTGCTCGTAAACAGCTTTCCACGCTTCATAATTCTTATCCCGCATCTCACAGGAATTCTGTGCACGCTTTTTATTCGGATCCGGATAAATCGGTTCACAGAAATGCACCGTATATTCCTGCACATAGAATCCGTCATCATCTAAAACATCACTGTCTTCCATGGTAATAAATACGGGAAGTACCGGCTTATTATTTCTGGCAGCGAAGGTAAATGCGCCCTTCTGCAGCGGTCTTGGTTTCCGGTAATTCCACCACATTCCCTGCTCCGGATAGACAAGTACAAATTGATTTTTCTCTAATACCCTGTCTACGGCAGCAATGAATTTCTCCATGGTCTTAAAATTAGAGCTTAACGGCAGTGTGTTGCAATGGCGCATTAACACTCCGTAAAATCCCGGAAATCCGGTATAATTGCCTTCCCGGATTACACGGTACATTTTTTTCTTTTTCAATTTACCCTGCTCGAAGGCAAGCTGGATGGCAAAGCTGTCAAATGCATTGAAATGGTTACAGGTAATGACTGCTCCGTCTGCTACTTTTTCAAGATTTTCAATGCCTTTGTATTCTTTGATTATCAACTGCTTTTTCTTTATCAGCATATTGACAAACCATCTTGCTACTTTAAATGCATATTTGGTCTGTGTCTTGCTCTTTAAACTTCTTGGAAGATAATTAATATCTTCCGGCATCAGAACCGGTGCCGGTGGATTTTCTTCTGCATCTTCTGAAAATCTTCCTTCCCGCTCCAGTTCCTCTATGTGAGCAAGCAGCGCAAGCTTACTTTCTGATTTTCCGGCTTTTTCCATCTTGCGAAGATAATTATCTTCTCTGTTAATCTCAGATACCGCAAGCTGGATTAATTTCTCACCAGACACACTGTCATTGCGGCGCTGCTCATCGGTATAATTGGCAAGTCCTTCTTTTATGGCATCATAATCCGCTGTCATCTTCGCATATTTCCAGAAATACTCTGCCAGACGGCAGTCTTCATAATGCCATGGTTTGGCTGCCATATTAAAATGGAATAATCCCACCTCTTCTTCCGGGCAGGCAAGTTCTCCAAATACCTGTGCATTCCACTTCGGTTCCATATAAAGCACCTGATTCTTGCAAATCAGATTCAGGTAATCCTGATCCTGCGCTACCACAAAAAGATAGATGTGAAGCATCTCTAAGAATTCATCTAAAAGATGATTTTCACGGAACTGACTGCAGTTCATCAGCATTACTCCGGCGTTGAAATATCTGGCACGCTTTACGCCTAATACCTTTTCTACATAATCACCTAAGATATCTGTCTGCGCTACCACACGGTCCGGACAGACTCCGGCATATAATTTACCAAGCTTATGGTCATATAATTCTGCAACATTTCCCACTACGATGGTATCGCTGTCAATATAAAGTGCCTTGCGGTACTGTGGAAACATATCCGGAATAAAAAGCCGGAAATATGTTGTGTTGGAATAATAGTCACGAATCGGAAGCTTATCTGCAATGCTCCTCATCTTGTCTGTAACATCCACAAAATCAATTGCAAATTCTTCATCTGCCATGGCAAGCACTTTTGCCTGGGTTGCTTCCGTAATTCCCATATGTAAAATGTAAATATGATATTTCCGGCTGCGGTCTGCATTTTCCATGATGGACTTCATGGAAACCATCGTATATTTTACAAATCCTTCATCGCAGGCAAAGAAAATAGGGATCTCCGCTTTCTTCCCATACTGTGATAAACTCTTCATTTCCATAAATTAACTCCTTACCTCTTAGTGTCCTGTTCAAATTTCTTTTTCAGATAAATATATTCGAACAGAATATCATCAAACGCTTCATACTTAAAAATTCTGTGAATTGCACTGACATTCCACTGCTTAATATTTGCCGTATGCGGATATGGCAGGTAAAAAAGCCGTTTGGAAAAATGTCTGATTATTGTACTCTTATGTAAGAACTTCTGGTCATTATATTTCTGCGGCAGCATTTTCTTTGCCGTGGTACTTCTGTATACTGCATCCTGATCCGCAAACAGTAATTTTTTTGTCTTAATGAGATGTCTTGCTTTTTCAAAAAGGCCTGTTTTCTTAATCTCTGCCATATTAAAAAGCAATACTCCCGCATTGATATAGTTTGGATTGATTAAATATTTTCCATAGTGGTCTCTTGCTGCAGCATACTCATACCCTTTTACATCAATGTCATATAAAAGTTCCGGCTCCCGGTTAAATAAAATATCTGCATCCAGATAAAGAAGCTTATCCGGGATTTCCGGAATCTTATCTGCAAACAGACGAAGCAGGGTATATGGTGAACAATACGCACCTTCGTTCGGACAACCTGCAAATTCTTCTTTATAAATATCTGTCACATCAATCTTGATTACAATATTTTCTTTGTTATAGGACTTTGCTACCTCATTTAAAAATGCAATCTGCTCATCACTCACCGGCAGAAAATCGTCTCTTAAATGTGATACATCCATTGTAAAAATGTAGATGCGGTATGGCTCTGTCGATTTCGTCCGCATAAAAATGGACAGCATCCCGGTCAGTATTCCATCAAATACTTTGACATTCCCCGAAAATAGAATATTTCTCATACATCACCTTTTTTGATATAAGTAGCAAGTACAAGGGTGTTCCTGCTGCTTCTTTCTTTCATCTGTTCATAAACCCTGTTTCTAAGGTCTGCTTTCTGCTCTTTTCCTCGCAATTTCGCATCCGGATAAAACGGACCATCCACATAGGTTACTATCTGCGGCTTTTTACTATGCTTCCGTTTCTGATATGTATTGGTAAAACAGATTACCGGGCATTGATACTGCACCGGATAACGGAAGGAAGAATCCTTAAAAGGACGTATCTTCGTATAATAAGGCCAGATATGTGCCTCCGGATATATCATCACGCATTTTTTCGCAGTGATTTTCTTTCCGATTTCTTCTAAGAAATGTTTCATGGCATCCTTATCATCCGGCAGCGGCAACGCCCCAAGATATGGCGTTACTTTTCCGAAAAAGGGCATAGAAACATTATTCGGATGCACAATCACATATACGTCCGTCGGATGTGCCAGCATTGTGGGAATCAATGCATCTGCTCCTGCATTGGTATGATTTCCGTAGAGGAAAAATCCCTGTCCCTTTAACGCTTTTATTTTTTCCCATCCCACTATCTTATGACGGTATTTTATCTTTAAAAAGCACCATGCCACCGGTTTTGCAATGAGATTATAACAGATAAAATGTAATAATTTCCTTCCCAAGCTGTCCTGGCTGTACTGATATGTTCCATCAATTTTCTTCGCAGTTATCTTTGCTTCCGAAAATTCATCCTCTAATTCATTTTCATAGTAGTATACTCGCATATCCCACAGTTTACTATTTCTTGCTATTTTTTGCAACTTTTCTGAACAAAGAATGTGCCTTGGCACATTCTCGCGCCTGCGGCGGTCGCTTACGACATCTACCTTATACGCCGCAGTGCGCATCCTCGCAGAGCGTTTTTACTTTACAGGAAAGCAATTTTCTGTAAAGTAAAAACGCTCCTGACAAAGTATGCCAGAAGCTGCTTTTTGCATTTTAATATTTTACATGGAAGCCCCGTTCCGTCTCATCCAGTGGAAGTTCTTTTCTGTCCATGCTGCGGATTTCGATGTAACGGTCCTGGCAGAGTCTTTGAATTATCATATCAATTTCTTCCGGCAGTCCCTGCAATTCTGCCTGTACCGAGCCGTCATATTCATTGCGCACCCAACCAGTCACACCAAAATACCCCGCCAGATGCGACATGCGATAGCGGAATCCCACACCCTGGACATATCCGTTAAACTGATAAAAAACACGAATTTTTCTATTTTCTGACATACGACCACCTCTCTTTATCATTCCAATGGTATCAATCTCTTCCATCCAGACTAACGTGCCCGTTGCCTTTTTAAGTTTCTGATTAACTGCGGCGTATGTAATGCCAGTATCCGGTTGACCTGATTGACAACATGCGAATTATTTAACACATATACGATTCCAGCACTTAATCCTAACAGGATAAAAAATGCTATCCAGCCCCAGTCACCCAGATAATCATAGATTCCGGCAAACATCAGAATATCCCGTAAAATCCGGTGCAGCATATATACCGGCATGGTATTCTGTCCGATTACTGACAACCTTGTCTTTCCTCTCGGAATGCAAAACATAATTGCCCAGGAAATAAGAAATGCTGCAATCATCAGGGAAAGGCGGACCATCGGTCCTTTCCACACTTCTTCCAGTTCATAATAGGATATATTTTCATATACCATTCCCAGGGAATCTTTCAACCTTGCTCCATATGCCAGAATAAAGATACAGATTGCCTCCGCGCATGGAACCACCAGTCTCTGAAACTTTGGCTGCAATGCTTTTTCCAGTGTCTTCTGCTCCAGAAAATAGCCCAGATAGAAAAACGGTCCAAATACCAGAATTCGTGACAGACATAAAAAGTCCCCCACATTTTTAAAATAGCCAGCTGTTAATGCCAGCACTACCGTAAGCAAAAGAACCGGCACCGCTTTACATTTACGGACAAGTGGTATCGTCAGATACCATACAATCATTGCAAATAAATACCACGTGCACCACTTTGGGAAAAGAAATCTATCTCCGTAAATTTTTCAAATCCCGCAATGGCATATACTATCTGAATTGCCACAACGAACACAACATATGCTTTCAGCAGATACAATATTTTCTTAAAATTATATTGTCCATTTTTATAAATTTTCTTGGCAAAATAGCCGGAGATAAATACAAAAAGCGGCATATGAAATACATAGATGAGCCGTTTCACTACCACCAGTGGATTGTCTCCACGGATTGGGAGCAGGAAATGTCCAAGCACAACTAAGAATATCAATACCGCTTTTAAATTATCAAAAAAATAGTCTCTTTCTTTATTCATCTTTCTACATCCTCGCATTACCGAAAATGTATTATAGAACTTTTGCGGGAGATGTCAAGATTTTTTATCATTTAGGGCGAATTTGCCCGATGAAAAAGGAGCATCCAGTTTTCTGAATGCTCCTTCCAATATACCTAAAATACGCTTGTATCACCAATTCCCATATTGACCTCCTAAAGATGATATCATCTTGTAATATAATATTATTCTAAATTGTCTTCCTCCGGAAATAATATGTACAAAATATTTTCGTCATCCCCTGCAACTTCAAAACATACACTATTTCCATCTGACCGAATGCTATCATCCGTTATCTCAGAATCTCCAAACATTCCATATTCTCCGTTCCATGTAATTGTTCCATAATCTACAAGCATCTGCCCATTTTTATTTATCAAACAAATCTGATTATCTTCATTCAGCAGGAAAAAGCAGTCTTCTTTATGCCAGCACTCAAAATAACGCTTGTCATATAATGGATTCCCATTGGAATCTTCCAATTTCCATGTATCATTTGTTTTATATAATCTATACTCTCCATTTTTCCCCAATGTATAGTCACTAGAATTCTCACTACTTGAGCTTTCTTCATTCACCTGAAGTTGTCCTGCACTTGATAAACTATACTTATTCTGAGACTCCAAATCCCCTAAATCTGTCAAATTGCCATTTTCATCTATCGAATATAATTCATACTGATAACCTTCTGCCCAATAATCAACTGTTACAAAGATAAAACTATTGTCATCTTCTACTGTCATGCCACTTGGAGTAGCCAGCTCATTCCATTCCTGTAATCTTTCTCCCTTCAAATTGTATAATGATACATTGTAATATGCTTCTAAGCCGTTTGACTCATCTTTTGGTTTCAATGCACCACCTATACAAACCAATATCCTGTCATTAGAAATAAGCTCTGTATTTAATACCGTTAAATCTACTGTATCATACATTGCACGGTCAATATCCTCTATCTCAAGAAGATTAATATCACATAGCATATCCCCTTTTATATCATAATATCTAAGCGAAATATCCTGATTCATATAATCTGTAGAATATGTATAATTCAGTTCATAGAAAAAGGGCGAATCGGCACTAATCTCTCCTAAATGAGGTGTAACTCTCTCTACTTTTCCATCCAGAATCTTCTGTCCATTGCTATCTAAAACTTCCTCTTCCCCTTCATATTCACACACAAAATATACTTCATCCTTATCACTTTCCTCCTCTTCTCCCCTGACAAGCTGGATGTTGTCATATTCAACCGGAATAACTTCATTGCCATCTTTGTCAATTACTCCGTATAATAATCCATCATTTTTAGAAACAATAACATATCCTGATGCATAATCTTCCAAATCATATTCCGTTGTTATTTTATAATTTTTCCCTTCTGATATACCCTCTGTTTCCGTTTCTAACTCACTGTCATTTTCTGATTTGCTTATTTCGGTTTCAGTTTTCTTTTGTGGCACATATGTTTTTTCTTCTTTTCCGCAGCCCGAAAAAATCATCCCTGATATTGCCAGTAACATCATAGTTTTTTTAACTATTTCTCTTTTCATTTTCTCTTCCTCTCTCCAAATCTATTCATCACTTTTTCTTAAGCATTTATATTTTAAAACATTTTGTTTTAAAAATCAATATAACAAATTGTTTTATGTATATTAAATTCAAGAGAGGTAACTAAATGGCAACTACAATTCATCG
The DNA here is from genome assembly GCF_003435965.1 of Roseburia sp. AF42-8. Classification (NCBI taxonomy): domain Bacteria; kingdom Bacillati; phylum Bacillota; class Clostridia; order Lachnospirales; family Lachnospiraceae; genus Roseburia; species Roseburia sp. AF42-8. The sequence goes on along the minus strand of NZ_QTVB01000004.1, from coordinate 129,084 downwards.
TTACAAGCATATACGTGATTTACGTGAAGATTCAGATATAACGCAAGAGCAGATGGCTCAGGTTCTTAGCTGTAGTCAAGTAGCGTATTCTTATTACGAATTGGGGAAACGTGATATTCCAACCGATATTCTTATAAAACTTGCGGACTATTATAATGTATCAATAGACTATTTGCTTGATCAAACTAATAATAAACTTCGAAATTTCTAAGCATCACACATATTGACTATGCGATTTTTCTCGCCACTTGCACCTACAGGACCTGCCACTGGCAGCTTCTTACGAATGAATGGCAAGAACAAAGAATGTGCCTTGGCACATTCTCGCGCCTGCGGCGGTCGCTTGCGGCATCTACCTTATACGCCGCAGTGCGCATCCTCGCGGAGCGTTTTTTACTTTACAGGAAAGCAATTTCCTGTAAAGTAAAAAGGGTACTTGAAAAGCCAAGTACCCTAGTATATAATTTACTTAGAAAGGTAATCGGATATGCTCCGATTTGCCCTCAGTGAAAACTATTTTTGAAATAGCATCTACTTTTGGACGAGTGGGATGCTATTTCTTTTTATTATTATGATTATCTATGTAAGATAGCGCCGCAAATATTACTAGCAACAAAGTAAGAACTTCTATTGTGTTCATAGGGCATCACCCTCCTTTACCAACTAGAGGGCATCTAATAATCGGAAAACACATCCTGCTTTCTTTTTCAATTATACATTAATATTATACCATGTGAAGAACATATGTTCAATAAGTTTGTTTTTAATTATCTATCTTCATCTTTCCGTACAATCCCTTCTCCATCAAACTCCGGGATAAAACTCTCCTCTGCCACATCCCCTTCCTGGATAAAACCATTCTCAATGCCAAGTTCAATCGCATAATCCACCACCGCATCATATTCCGCTTCCGTTACCCGGCGGCTTAATTCCGGATACTTCCTGCACTGTGGCAGCGGCGTATACTGATTCATAATGCTGATAAAAATCCGACCTCCATAGGTCTTAAGAAGATAAGATATCACACGCTTGGAATCTTCCACACAGTCCGGCATAACAAGATGGCGCACAATGACGCCTTTTTTCATCAAAAGGAACTCCCCGGCTTCGCTGCGCTCCTGATATTCTGCTGCGTCAAATATCATATTATTCTGCTGTTCCGAAATTTTCTTTTTCTCATCTGCCGGAAATTCTACGCTGCTGCCTTCTTTACCTGCTGTCCGTTCGAAAACAAATTCCGGTTTGCCTACCTGCCGCACCATTTCTGCAATTGCTGCACTGGCATAGGTAAAATAGTCCGCTGCATGGGAATACCTGCTGCTGATTGCGCTGTCAACATATTTTAAATCAGGAAGATAAATATCCACATAGCCCTCTAACAGGCGAAGTGTTTCCACCTTTTCATAGGAACTGGTATTATAAACAACCGGAAGATAAAGTCCCTGCTGCTTTGCCTGCTTCAATGCCTCAACCACCTGTGGCACAAAATGTCCTGCCGTTACCAGATTAATATTATTTGCACCCTTTTCCTGCAATTCCAGGAAAATTTCTGCCAGCCGCTCTATACTTATTTCAATTCCAGCTTTTCCTATGGCAATATTGTGATTCTGGCAGAAGATACAGCCTAAATTACAGCCGCTGAAAAATACCGTTCCGGAGCCATTCTGCCCGGAAATACACGGTTCTTCCCACATATGAAGTGCTGCTCTTGCAGCCTTTATAGCTGCTGTCTGACCACAGACTCCCATTTCACCTTTTTTACGATTTACGCCACATTCTCTTGGGCAGAGCATACAATTTTCCATCTCTTTTGCCTTTCCTTTATTTTTTCTTGCGGTTCTTCCCACTCCCGCCGGATTAGTCTTGCCTTTTCCGATTCTATCATATATAGTTATTCTTGTAGGATATTTTCTTATAATAACTATAACTTTTTTATATATCCTAACACAAATCTTTGAAATCACAAAGGAGTCTGACTATGAATACATCGATTCAAAACTGCATGGTTGCCCAGTCCGGTGGACCAACCGTTGCAATAAATGCAAGCCTTGCCGGTGTCATTAAAGGTGCTGCCGGCTGCTATGGCACTGTTTACGGTTCCGTAAATGGAATCTTAGGTATTTTAAATGAACATTATCTTAACCTTTCCGAAATTATGGAAGCAGACGAAAATGCATTAGAGCGTCTGATTCACACACCGGCAATGTACCTTGGTTCCTGCCGTTTTAAGCTGCCGGATTTTATGGATGATGATTCTTCTTATAACTATATTTTCAAGCAGTTTGAAAAGCTGAATATCGGTGCATTCTTCTATATCGGCGGAAATGATTCCATGGATACTGTATTAAAGCTTTCCGAATATGCCGAGCGAATCGGAAGCAATGTCCGCATTATTGGTATTCCAAAAACCATCGATAATGACCTGATGGTAACAGACCACACTCCGGGATTTGGCTCCGCCGCCAAATATATTGCATCTTCTTTACTTGAAATTGCACATGATACATTTATCTATGCCGTAAAGAGTGTAACAATCGTAGAAATTATGGGACGTGATGCCGGCTGGCTGACCGCCGCTTCCGCCCTTGCCAGAAATGAATACAGCGATGCACCGCATCTTATTTATCTTCCGGAATGCAATTTTGACAAGGAGGAGTTCTTAACAGATGTGCGTGCGCTCTTAGAGGAACACAACAATATTATCATTGCGGTATCTGAAGGAATTCATGATGCAGAAGGCAATTATATCTGTGCCGGAGAAAGCATGGAAGATACCTTCGGTCACAGCCAGTTAAGCGGTGCCGGTAAAGCGTTGGAATATCTGATCAAAGACAATATCAACGTAAAAGTCCGTTCTGTAGAAGTAAATGTATTACAACGTTGCGCTGCCCACCTTTCTTCTGCCACCGATTTAAATGAAGCAGTTGCTTCCGGTGAACATGCTGTTGCTTTTGCAAAACAGGGCATTACCGCTTCCATGGTAACCATGAACCGTACTTCCAATGCACCATATACCATCGAATACGGTTATGCAGAAATCAAAAATATTGCGAACGAAGCAAAATCCGTTCCAAGAGCATGGATTAACGAGCGTGGAAATGACGTTACCGAAGAAATGGTAGCCTATCTTCTCCCACTGATTCAGGCGAGACTTCCATTTCCTACGAAAATGGACTGCCAAATTATATGAACGTGTCACACCTGACTAACAAACGTTAGTTACCTGCATTATCGCGGTGCTCGCCAAATCTGTATGCAATCATGCGATTTTTCTTGCTACTTGCGTAAATAAAATCCGCTGTCCCGGTTGAGACATTTTAATCTGTCTTTTCCGATACAGCGGATTTTTTATTCCGAAATCATCTCTATGAATTTGCCGACTTCAGCCCATGCCCGTTTGGATTCCGGCATCATCAGCATTGCCATCTGGAACACATGAAACATTCCTTCGTAAATGCTTAAGCGGACTTTTACACCCTGCTTCTTCGCCTTCTCTGCCACAGATGTGGAATCACTTAAGAGCATCTCATAAGAACCAACCTGAATCAGCATTGGAGGAAATCCTGTGAAGTCACCAAACAACGGTGAAATATAAGGATTCCTTTCGTCTGCATCTCCTACATAATCCTTATTATAAATAAGGCTGTCCCTTGTATTTCCAAATAACGGGTCACGCTCATAATTGGTATCATAGGATTCACCGCTGGCAGTCAGATCTGTCCAGGGAGACATGGCAATCAGCCCGCAGGGAAGTGCTTTCCCATGATCCTTTAAGTACATGCAAAGTGCCAATGCCAGTCCACCTCCGGCAGAATCACCTGCCACAATAATCTGTTCCGGCTTAAATCCACAGCTTAGCAGCCATTCATAGGCTTCCACCGTATCTTCCAATGCTGCCGGGAAAGGATGCTCCGGTGCCACACGGTAATCAATGGTCAACACGCTGATTCCTTTTCCCACCTCACTGTAAAGTCCAGCAAAGGTACGGTAGGCATTTCGCATTTTTCCAATATACCCGCCACCATGCAGCTGCAGAACTACTTTATCTTCCCTTGGATTCTGCATGGAGGTTAAAAGCTCCATTTCAAACTGTGGCATCTTAATTTTCTGCATCAGAAAACAGTCCGGGCATTTCCACGCCGGTTCCACCATTTTCTTACGAAGCTCTCCGGTCTTTAATTTTCTGCCAATCAAATTATCACTTGCAAAACGGGCAATTAGGTCACGGATGACCCTGCCCTGCACACTCGTCTTACTTTCTTCCATAATCACCTTACATGAAATCTTCTCTTTAACTCTAATCTGGCTCTGCGGTCACCGATAATCAGCGTTCCGAGGAATAAAAATACAGAAATTCCAAATGCCAGTTCACTTAACCCCGGATGGGTCACAATGTGAAGTGCAATCAAAAGCAACGGTATCAGGCTGCATACAATTCCAAATAACTGGAACATCAGATAACTCTGCCAGTTTCTGGAATTGATAATCATGAGCAGAACAATACCTGCATCTAACAGCATAATGCCTGCTGGAAGCACATAATTAACCGACCAGCCATGGAATCCCACTATCCAGTCAATCAGAATCACATATAAAATTCCGGATAATGTAGTTGCTATGATTTTCGTCCGGTATCCACTATTGCTTAAAATATCCAGCCGGAAAATCAGGAACAGATACCAAAGTCCTGCAATTGCAATCAGGCTCCAGAGTTTTCCCTGATACCAGATATAATTGAGATAGCCTGCTGCCACACTGCCTAATAACACCAGAAAGAATATAATATTTGTCACAAATTTTAATCTTCTGGTTGGAATCCATGCATCCGGATAGGTATTGTGTCCTTCTTCTCCCTCTTCTAATACACTGTGGCACAGCGGACAGATCTGGCTGTCATCTAAGATTTCCACATTACAATTCTTACATTTACTCATAATACACACCATTACTTTCTATTTCCACATTCAGACCATCCTCTGACAGTTTCCGGAAAAATCCACGCTGCAGGGATGTATCTTTTAAAACAGAACTAAAGGTAAATGCCAGCGTATCCTGATAGGAACAAATCGTTCCCTTGATATTCTGTCCCTTTGACATGGCAAGGAATGCATAAAACATCTTGATATATGGCTGGTAATCCTCTTCCACTTTCACATTTCCAATGTTGGTTACAGTGGATGTATTTGCCAGTGCTGCCGATGTATACACATAACGCATGGCAATATTTTTCAAAAACAGCGGTACTGCTCTTGCAACCAATAATTTTTCATTGGAAACATTATAGGAAAACAGTTCCTCTAAATGCTCTTTATTAATCTGTTGATGAAGACTCTCTGTAGTAATCTTCAATACTTCTTCAAACGTATAGGAATCCTCCACCGGTTCAAACTCTGCAGATACTACCGTAAAAAAATTTTTGGTGGTAATGGAATTAAAATATGGTCTTAAATTCACCGGAACCGCTACACGAATCGGACGTTTGTCCGGCATACCATGCAGATATTCCCGATATACGCTGTAAGCAAATGCCGCAACCAGATACTCATTGATGCTGACACCATATTTATGACATACCCCTTTCAATGCCGGAATCTTTACAAATCCATGAATTACTCCAAATTCATCGGTTCGTAATTTTTCCCCTTTGATAAGATATGCTTTCTTTGTCTTATATCCCTTGGCATAGCTGTGCTTGTAATTTTTAAGGAAGCTGTCCTCACGATTCATGGATGTGTCGCTGCTTAACTTATCTCCCAGCTTCTCCCTCAGTTCCGGATGCACCAGTCTTAAATACTGATAGGTCAGTTCCTTTAAGAAATTGATTCCGCCCATGCCATCTGTCAGTACATGAAAGACCTCAAGGTTAATCCGGCATTTATAATAAGTTACCCGGAAAAGATAGCTGTGGTTCTTATTCTGTCTGATAAAACGGCATGGAAAATGTCTTTCTTCCTGTACTCTTGGAGCACTCTTGCCATTCTCTTCAAAATAATACCAGAAAATTCCCTGACGCAGTCTCAAGTTAAAGCCCGGAAATTTCGGAAGTACGATATCCAGTGCCTGCTGCAGATACTCCGGCTGTACCTCTTCCTTTAAGGTAACTGCAATCCGGTACACATTGCTCATTGCTTCTCCTGCAATTACCGGAAAAAGATGTGCCGTATTATCCAGCCGGTCCCATTTGATATCGGTATGACGGCGCTTATTATCTTCTGCTTTCCGCTGCTGCTTCTCCTGCTTTTCCAATTCCTTTGAAGCGGCTTTCTGCTGCCGGCTCTGCTCTTTGACAGCCTGCTTTTCCTGTTTACTTTCTGCTTTGGCAGCGGCTTTCTCCTGTTTGCTTTCTGCTTTAGCGAAAGCTTTCTCCTGCTTTATCTTCTCTTTATGTTGTTGTCTCTGCTTTTTTTCTTCTTTACTCATAACGAATATTATAAAATAATACGCATAAAAATACAACCGGCGTTTCTAAGCTGTCGGCATTTTTCGTCTCGGCAGGCAGACCTTAAATGTTGTCCGGCCATTTTCACTCATTACACGGATGGTTCCTCCATGCAGATCCACCAGTTCCTTTGCGATGGCAAGTCCCAGACCCGCTCCTCCGCTGTTGGTCTGTCTCGCTTCATCCCGCCGATAGAATTTATCAAAAATACGCTGCTGTTCTTCCGGTGATATGGTCTGCCCTTGATTACTGAACAGGATAACCGTTCCCGGTGGCTCCTCCCATGCGGAAATGACAATGGTACTGTCCGGGTTGCTGTAGGCAATGGCATTTTTCAATATGTTATTAAAAATACGTGCCAGCTTATCTGCATCCCCATATACTTTGCAGTTTTCGTCTGCCCGTATTTCCACTTTCTTATGTTCCGGTGCAAGAAGCGGGTACACTTCATCCGACAGCTGCATCAGCATATAATAAAGATCTATCTCTGTCGTTGCCAGTTCAATATCCTGCCGGTAAACGGGTAATGTCAAAAAATTCATTCACCAGAACTTCCAGTCTCAGTGCTTTGTCCAGGGTGACATGGATAAATTTATCCTGCTGTTCTTTTGAAATATCCGGCATCTCCTCTAATAATTTCAGATACCCAATCACAGAGGTAAGCGGCGTCCGGATATCGTGGGCAAGATACAATACCAACTCATCCTTCTTCTTCTCTGCCATCTGAATATCATAAAGCTGCCGGTTTAAAGTTGCATTCACGCTGTTTAACTTTTCTTCCATGGCAGCCATTTCCTTCGACATGCGGATCTGTCTGCCATCATGATGCACCAATGCATTGATTCCATTATCAATTTCCTGAAAATATTTTGTAAATGAATTTAAAAAGAAATAAAACATCAGACAGAATACCAGTGCAATTGCCCCAAAGAAAATCAGTTCGAAGTGATTTCCGATATTATGCCAATAGAAATCTCTCGCATCTTCATAAGTCATGCTGGTAAAATCATAAAGAAACCTTACAATTCCATCCGCGAATCTGCCCTGCAGCACATACTGGTAGAGAAACCAGATGCCAAAGAAAGCTCCTGCCATCAGTAATACAATCCGGGAAAATATTTTTCGTCTTACCGGTGCAAAATCCAGTTTTTTCTTATTATTGTCATCCTTCAATCTTATATCCCACTCCCCATACTGTCTTAATGTATTTTGGACGTTCACCGGTATCCTTAAGTTTCTCCCGCAGATGCCGGATGTGAACGGTTATGGTATTGTTGCTTTTGCTATAATATTCGTCTTTCCAGATAATATGAAACAGCTCTTCCGCACTGAGTACCCTGCCTTTTGCTTCACACAACGCCTGCAAAATCGTAAATTCTGTCGGTGTAAGTGAAATCTCATCTCCATCCAGATGGCATTCATGTGCACATTTCTTTAACAAAATTCCACGGCATATAATAGTATCATCCGATTCCGTTCCTGCATGATTTGATGCATAAGTTCCATCTGCCGCATCATATGAACCATTTGCAGATGTATTTTCTATTATATTACCGTCGAAAGACATATTCTCTGCCGGCTGGTCCGTCCTTGCTCCATAGCGCTCATAACGGCGTAACTGTGCCTTCACTCTTGCAACCAGTTCCAGCGGAAGAAACGGTTTTGTCACATAATCATCTGCTCCTATGGTAAGTCCGGTTACTTTATCCACTTCTGAATCTTTTGCAGTTAACATAATAACAGGATAATTCTCTTTTTTTCGAATCCGGCGGCACAACTCCAGTCCACTAATCCCCGGCAGCATAATATCCAAAATTGCAAGGTCAATTTTCTCATGCTCTATTGCATCTATTGCTGTATCTCCATCGTAACACTTGATTACGTCAAACTTCTCACTTACCAGATATATTTCTACTAAGTCTGCAATCTCCTTCTCATCATCCACCACAAGAATACGGTTTTTCATAAAAATCCCTCCTGCCTGTCTGCTATTCCAAACACATTATAGCATACAGACAAAGGAGGGATTCCTTATTATTTATTAAGATTTACTGAACTTTGCCAACATGGCGGTGAGGATGAATCCGCCATAAACCCGGTGCAAAAATCACTAACATCGGGTATAATTCCAATCGACCAACCAGCATGTCAAACATCAATACCAGCTTGGATAAAACACTGAACCCACCAAAGTTACCGGTCGGTCCTACCCTGTTAAGTCCCGGTCCGACATTATTAAAGGTTGCCATAACTGCTGTAAAGTTCGTTGTCATATCAAAATTATCAAGACTGATTAACAACACTGATACGATAAGAATAACAACATAGCCTGCCAGATAGCATAACACAGTCTTTACCACATTATCCGGTATTCGTCTTCCGTCCATATGTACCTTCTGCACACTTCTCGGATGGGTCACAGACATAATTTCATTACGGACAGATTTTACCATAATAATGAGACGGGAAACCTTAAATCCACCGCCGGTACTTCCGGCACAGGCTCCGCCAAACATTAAAAGCACCAGAATCATTCTTGAAAATTCCGGCCAGAGATTAAAATCTGCCGTGGCAAATCCTGTAGTACTGATAACAGATGCCACCTGAAAGATTGCCTGCTGGAATGCTTTTCCAAAAGAAGCAAAGCTGGCTCTGATATTAAATGCAATAAGCAGTGCCGAACCGAATACGATCAAAAGATAGTAACGCATTTCCTCACACATCAGTGCTTCCTTCGGCCGCTTAATCAAAAACATATAATATACAGTAAAATTAATGGAACAGATAATCATAAATACCGTAATGATAATCTGCACCGCTGTACTATAAGATGCTATACTACTGTTCAATAGTCCAAATCCACCGGTTCCCACGGTACCAAAGGTCAATGTCATGGAATCAAAGAGTGGCATTCCTGCTATTAACAGCGCAATAATCTCAATCACCGTAAAGATTACATAGATTCCATAGAGAATCATTGCAGTAGTCTTTACCTTTGGAACCAGTTTTCCAACAGATGGTCCCGGGCTTTCTGCACGCATCAGATGCATACTGGAGCTGTCGGAAAGGGGCATGACTGCCATAATAAATACCAGCACACCCATACCACCAATCCAGTGGGTAAAGCAACGCCAGAAAGCTGTTCCACGGGAAAGTGCCGCTACATCACTTAAGATACTTGAGCCTGTTGTCGTAAAGCCGGAAATTGTCTCAAATAACGCATCAATATAAGATGGAAATTCTCCGGTTAAATACATTGGCAATGCACCAATCAGACTGAGGATTATCCAGCTTAATGCAACTGCTGCAAATCCTTCTTTTGAATAAAATACACTGCTCTTCGGTTTTCTTCTTCTGCCCCAAAACCCAATCAGCATACAGGCAAGTCCGGTAATCAGATATAAAAAGCCTTCCTTTTCCTGATAAATACCTGCTGTTGCTGCCGGAAGCAGAAGAAAGATTCCCTCGAAGCATATAACACTGCTTAATATGTATCGAATCATGGAATAATTCATGACAAGCCTCCTACCTTAATGCATCCCGGATATCATGTAACCCTGTCGTCGTGGTAACAAGAATTACCGTATCTCCCACTTCAATTACACTCTGTCCTTTTGGAATGGTCACTTTTCCTTTATGGGTGATACATCCAATCAGCATCTTAGGTTTCAAGCGAAGATCCTGCAGTGGAATTCCAACCACCGGAGAACCCTCTTTAATTAAAAATTCCAGTGCTTCTACCCGGTTATCATTCAGCTTGTACAATGTCTCAATATTACTTCCCATGGAGTTTTTCATGGCACGTACATACTTGATAATACTCTCGGAAGTAATGAATTTCGGATAAATAATACTTCCTACATCTAACTGGTCAATAATATCATCATAAGAAATACGATGAACTTTAGTAATCAGTTTTGCAGAAGATAAACTCTTTGCAAACAATGCCAGCATGATATTCTCTTCATCAAAATTAGTGGTCGCTACAAAGGCTTCTGTCTCTAACAATCCCTCTTCGATTAAAAGGTCTTTATCTGTTGCATCGCCACAGATAATCATCGCCTTTGGAACCATTTCATTTAATTCTTCACAGCGTTCTTCGTCACGTTCTACAATTTTGACACGGATACCCATTTCCAAAAGCTGCTTTGCAAGATAAACAGAAGTTCTTCCTCCACCGACAATCAGTGCATCTCTCGCAGAAGAAGTAGGTACTCCTAACTTTTTAAAGAATTCAATCGTCTTAGCCTGTGTTCCTACAATGGAAATCTCATCCCTGGCTTTCAACTCAAAATTACCATCCGGAATATATACTTCATCTCCACGCTCAACCACTGCTATCAGTACGTCACAATGCAGTCTGCTTCCCATATCCTTAAGCTGCATATTACAAAGAGGGTTGTCCTCCTCAATCCGGTAGTTGACTAATTCCACCCGGCTCTTGGCAAATGAATCCACTTTGAGCGCGGAAGGGAATTTCAGCAGTCTCGCCATTTCGCGTGCTGCTGCAAGCTGTGGATTGATAATCATGGACAACCCTAATTCCTCTTTAATAAAACCTATTTCTCTACTGTATACAGGATTGCTGACTCTTGCTATCGTATGGCAGCCTCCTGCTTTTTTTGCGATCAGACAGCATAAAAGATTCAGTTCATCTGAACCTGTCACTGCAATCATAAGGTCTGCATCTGCAATCCCTGCATCTGTCTGTGCATTAAAACTTGCACCATTTCCAATAATTCCCATTACATCACATACATTGGTCACTGCCTCTACAGCCTGCTGTCTGCAATCAATTACTGTAATATCATGTTTTTCTTTACTAAGCTGTTCTGCAAGTGTTGCACCTACATTACCACAGCCCACTATAATTATCTTCATAGCTTCTCCTATGCTTGTTCTCATACATATTTATTGGTCGTTGAAGCAAATACCTATGACGAATTATAGCAGACTTTATAAATAATGCAATCCCGGTTTTACCCAATCCTAATTCTGGGCAAATCTTGCCAGGAACTGCTTTGTTCTCTCTTCTTTCGGATGCTCGATTACTTCCTTCGGGTCACCCTGTTCAATAATATAACCGCCATCCATAAAAATGACACGGTCAGCCACATCTCTGGCAAATGCCATCTCATGGGTTACAATTACCATGGTCATATGCTCACTTGCCAGCTGACGGATTACTTTTAAGATTTCTCCGGTAAGCTCCGGATCTAATGCGGAGGTTGGCTCATCGAAGAATAAAATCTGTGGATGAAGTGCTAACGCTCTTGCAATGGCAACTCTCTGCTGCTGTCCACCAGAAAGCTGGCATGGATAGCAGTCTGCCTTATCGGATAACCCCATTTTTTCAAGAAGCTCCATTGCTTCTTTCTTTACTTCTTCTTTATTCCGCTTCTGCACATGTACCGGTGCATCCATCAGATTCTTTAACACGGAATAATGTGGAAACAGATTAAAGTTCTGAAATACCAGTCCGAAATATCCCTGAATCTTTTTTAATTCTGCGTTTCCCACATACTGGGATTTTCCATCCGCACCGGTTGACACCGCATGCTCACCGAGATAAACCAGTTCTCCTTCATCCATAGTCTCAAGAAGTGTGGCACAACGCAGCAGTGTTGATTTACCGGAACCGGAAGGACCGATAATTGCTACAACCTCACCCTGTTCCACGGAGAGTGAAATATCATGAAGTACATCTACAGCCCCAAAGCTTTTCTTTACATTCTTTATCTCTAACAGCTTCATTCTTTTCCTCTCCTTACTTATAATAACTCAGTTTCTTTTCAATTCGTTCCATGATAAATGCCACTACAAAGTTAAAGATGTAGTAGAAAAGTCCTGCTACAAACAATGGCATGATGCTGCTGACACGGGCTGCAATCTGTTTTGCAATGGTAAACATTTCTGCATAAGCCAGTACAAATGCCATGGAAGTATCTTTTACCAGTGTAATAACTTCATTGGTTACCGGCGGCACTACACGTTTTACCATCTGTGGGAAAATGATTTTGCAGAAGGTCTGTGCCTTGGAATAGCCCAATACCTTGGCTGCTTCATACTGCCTACCGGGATTCCCTCGATTCCTGCACGGTAAATCTCTGCGAAATATGCCGCATAATTAATGGAGAAACCAATGATTGTTGCATAAAAGCTATACTCTTTGGAGATTCGGATTCCAAATAAGTAATATGGTCCGAAATACACCACCAGAAGCTGAAGCATCAGCGGAGTTCCACGCATAATGGATATGTATAATTTTACAAGCCACTGCACCGGCTTAATCCGTGACTTTCTTCCAAATGCCACCAAAAGTCCTAACGGCAGTGAAAATACCAATGTTAATACAAATATAGAAAGTGATGCCAGCATACCGGAACCCAGCTGCTGTGCTACAGCAATAAATGACATATCTATTCTCCTAAGCAAACCATTTCTGGTAAATTATAATCTGTGTAGTTATTTACGATAGTAGTAAATGTTCCATCTTTTACCATCTCATCCAAGGTCTTCTGAACCTGGTCTCTTAACTCTGTATTACCTTTTTTAAATCCGATTGCATACTGCTCGCTGGATACCTGCTCATCTAACATACGGAAAGCATCTCCTTTGGATGACATCTGGTATTTTGCTACTCCGATATCCAATACCACTGCATCTACAGCACCGGACTCCAAGTTCATAAATGCGGTATTGTAATCAGCTACCTGCTGAAGCTCTGCAAAGGATGCAGTCAGTTCTTTATTTTCGTCAGTTGCATCATCTCCCTGTAATGCTGCAAGTCCTGAAGAATCAGCCTGAACGTCTACTACTTTTCCTGCCAGGTCTGATAATTTATTAATATCAGAATCTTTTGCAACAACTACAACGATACTGTTGTCTACATATGGATCAGAGAATGTATAATCATCTTCTCTTCCGTTCATGGTAAATCCGTTCCAGATACAGTCAATGGAACCTGACTCTAATTCCATATCTTTTGAATCCCAGTTAATTGGTTTCTTTACCAGTTCCCATCCGTTACGGTCACATACTTCCTGTGCCAGTTCAAGGTCAAATCCGGTATAATCTCCATCCTCATCCATATAACCATATGGTGGAAATTCTGCGTCAAATCCTACAACAAACTGGGTACGGTCTGAGCCATTGTCACTCTTTGCATTTTCAGTATTCTGGACAGATGCATTGTCTTTCTTATCTGCATCCTTACTTCCACAGCCAGCCAGTGACACGGTCATTGCGGCTGCCAGTAAAACAGTCAACATTTTCTTCTTCATAATAGAGTTCCTCCTCTTTTTGTAACTTCTTTTTATTAAGTTCTTTTTCCATCACTTTAGTATACTACCATGATAAATCAGTAATGTAAATCATTTTCTATATTAATTTCAGGTTGTCAGCCGATAAATTTTAGACTAAAATTGGGCATATACCTGAATAATCCATAGGTACTTGCGAATGGGGAGAGTTTTTAAGGATAAAGAAATTTTGTGGCATTCGATGTACGTTTGATTTTTTTGGATGTGAAATGCCAACTGTTCTTAGTAGTCCATTTTTCTTTATTATAAACTGTCTTTTCACTTGCTTTGACAGAATATCGGCACTGTCTGTCAAAAGCGGATGCCACATAATGTCTGCAAGGGGCACTAGGAATTTCGGCATAATTCTGATTTCATCTGGCAACCGGCACATATTCACATCCATGTTCAAATGTGCCTCGCTGGTACATCCCTGCACCAGCGTTGCCTGTTGCCAGACGAAATTCCAAGTGCCCCTAACAGCCCTTAAAAGGCATCCGTACTTTGACGGACAGTACCAATATTCTGTTAAACATGGAAAAGACTGTTTTTATCCGAAAAAGAAAAATGGGCTACTTAGAACTGTGGCATTTCATCATCTTAAAATCAAATGTGCCACGAATGCCTTAAAACTTTTTTATCAGGAAATCCTCCCTCCCCTTTCACAAGCGCCTATGCAATCAATGATAAAGGAGACATTACACCATGAATATACCAAATGACCCAGTCATGTTATTAAGTTACATCAACACACAGCTTCGGGACTTCTACCCTACCTTGGACGAACTCTGCTCTGCCTTAAATCTTTCGAGGAACGAGCTTTGCAATAAGCTTTCCGCCATCGACTATGAATATGACGAGAAGGCAAACCAGTTTGTATAAATGTGGTCTGTTATGGTGGTAGGAAAGCCATATCTGCTGCAGCTACTTGGAAAATGTTCTTTCCCTCTCAGCATCAAAAATAACCACATTTATACCAACCGTTCTGATACACATAATGAAAGGAGTATCCCATGTCACTTTACGAAGACCTCTTGCAAAAACAGTTTCTGCCCCACGCCTACGAAGACTGGACAGATTATCGCAATGCCATCAGCAATTATCTGATTGCCTCTACTGCTGCTGACAGCTCCCTTGCCATCTTTGGTGCCGGCGGTTGTAACGACTGGGATTTATCGCTACTTGCCGGACACTTTTCATCGATTACTTTAATTGATAATAATCTTCCTGCCATGAAACAGGCTCTTAAACGCTATCAGTTGGAATCTTATCCTACCATTCACCTTGACGAATGCAATCTTACCGGTTTATACGGCAGTGATTACGAAAAATTCTGTGATACACTCTTTGAGCAGAAAAAGCTCTTTGGTGCATCCATTGATACGGAGCTTCCGGTCAGTACGGCACTGGCATATCTGCATCAGACTTATGAGAAAGCCAAAAAGCATGTCATACGCTATGGCAGTCATGCTTTTGATTATTCTGTAGCTTTTGGTCTTCACAGCCAGCTTAATAATATGGCTGCATGGATCTGGGATACCATTGCAGAAAGCTTTCGCTGGCAGGATGAACGGGTAACGGAATATATTGCCTCACAGACCGATAAGATTGTAAAACGGGTTAATGATACCATTTTGCTTTCTACCGGGAAAGACGCTTTCTTTGGAAATGAACGGACTTCTTCCCTTAATGATTCTCCCATAAGCGGCGCCATGGAATGCATTTTAGACATCAAAAAACGTTACCCCGGCTGCCAGGCAGCTCTCGTTCCATGGAATTTTAATCCGGAACTTGGGGTAACGTACGAAATGCTGTTACAACATGTAACACTATAAATCAATTCTATGACTGTACGAACTGGCTGTTATAAAGGGCTGCATAGAAGCCGTTCTTCCGAAGCAGTTCTTCATGATTGCCCTGTTCGATAATATGTCCGTCTTTCATAACCAGAATAATGTCTGCCTCTTCAATGGTAGACAGACGATGGGCAACGATAAAACTGGTTCTTCCCTTCATCATCCGGCCAAAAGCTTCCTGAATCTTCATCTCAGTTCGTGTGTCAATCGATGAAGTTGCTTCATCCAAAATCAGCATTGGCGGCAGGCAAAGCATAACTCTGGCAATGCAAAGAAGCTGTTTCTGTCCCTGGGAAAGATTGCCACCGTCCTCTGCAATTACCGTATCATAGCCCTTGGGCAGACGTTTGATAAAATTATGGGCATGGGAAGCTTTTGCTGCCTCCATGATTTCTTCATCGGTAGCATCCGGTTTTCCCATACAGATGTTCTCACGAATGGTTCCCTCCTTTAACCAGGTTTCCTGCAATACCATACCATAGCTGCTGCGCAGGCTGCTTCTTGTCATATCTTTAACCGGCACGCCGCTGACACGGATGATTCCGCTGTTGACATCATAGAACCGCATCAGAAGATTAATCAATGTTGTCTTACCGCATCCGGTCGGTCCGACAATTGCCACACGCTCACCCGGATTGACATGGAGATTAAAATCCTCAATCAGCTTCTGCCCCGGCTCATAAGAGAAGTAAACATGCTCTAAATCCACATCTCCCTTTACTTCCTCTAATACCACTGCATCTTCTGCATCCGGTACCTGTGCCTCTTCATCAATCAGCTCAAATACTCTTGCTGCACAAGCCAGTGCATTCTGTAACTCAGTTACGACACCGGAAATCTCATTAAAAGGCTTCGTATACTGATTTGCATAACTTAAGAAACAGGATAACTGCCCAACACTGATTCCACCATGGATAGCTGAAACTGCGCCAAACACGCCAACACCTGCATAAACTAACGCATTGATAAAACGGGTACTCGGATTGGTAATGCTGGAAAAGAATAAGGCACGAAGGGAATATTTTTCCAGTCTTCCATTAATTTCATCGAAACTTTCCAACGCCTCATCTTCATGGGAAAATGCCTGGACAATTTTCTGGTTTCCAATCATTTCATCGATTAAAGCAGTCTGCTCTCCTCTTGTTTCCGACTGCAGCTTAAACATGGAGAATGTTTTCTTTGCAATGAATCCTGCTACCACAAAAGACAACGGTGTTAAAAATACTACCACTGCCGTAATCTTTACATTGACGCTCAACATAAAGCCTAATGTTCCGACAATTGTTACCACACCGGTAAACAACTGGGTAAAACCCATTAGAAGTCCGTCTGCGAACTGGTCTACATCCGCAATTACGCGGCTGACTATTTCACCGTAGGAATGAGCGTCTAAATATTTCAGTGGAAGAATCTCTATTTTGCGGATAGCATCCTTACGGATATCCCGGACAATATTATAAGTCATCTTATTGTTGCAGACATTCATAATCCACTGGGCAGCTGCCGTAATCAGAATGACTACCACCATTTTCTTAAGGATCGGTGTAATATAAGTAAAATCCACTTTTCCTTTGTCTACGATATAATCAATGGCATCTCCGGTAAGAATCGGAATGTATAAGGTTAAAATTACACTGAGCACCGCTAATGCAATGGACAAACCTAAGAATAACCAGTACTTTTTCATATACTTAAGGATTCTTCCAAGGGTTTCCTTCTGTCTTGATTCCTTTTTCATATCAGTGTCCTCCTTCCGTCCTCTTAAACTGCGAATAATAGATTTCCTGATATACGCTGCAATCCTTTAACAATTCTTCATGGGTGCCGGTTCCTGCAACAGTTCCATCATCTAATACGATAATCTTATCGGCATACATAATGGATGCGGCACGCTGTGATACGATAAATACGGTCGGACGGTTTGGCATATTATGAATTGCCTGACGCAGTTTAGCATCGGTAGCATAATCCAGTGCAGATGAGCTGTCGTCCATGATAAGGATTTCCGGCTGTTTTACCAGTGCTCTGGCAATTGTAAGACGCTGCTTTTGTCCACCGGAGAAATTCTTTCCACCCTGTTCTACTTCCGCATCCAGCTTACCGTCTTTCTTATCTACAACTTCTGCTGCCTGTGCAACGGAAAGTGCCTGCTGCATCTCTTCTTCCGTCGCATCCTCTTTGCCCCAGGCAAGATTGCTTCGGACGGTTCCCGCAAACAGCACTGCTTTCTGCGGCACAATACCAATCTTATCTCTTAAATCCGTAATCTTATATTCCCGGACATCCATGCCATCTACCATAACCTGTCCCTCCGTGACATCATAGAAACGAGGAATCAGATTGACCACAGAGGACTTCCCGGAACCGGTTCCACCGATAATACCAATGGTATCTCCTGGCTTTGCTTTAAAATCAATGCCGGTTAAGGTATCTGCTCCGGCACCTTTATAACGCATGGAAACATTGCGGAATTCTACGGTATATCCGGTATCTTCCTTTTTGCTTCCATTTCCATCCACCAGGGAAGTCTCCATCTCAAAAATACTCTGCACGCGGTTTCCACAGGCAATTGCCTTGGTTACCGTAATAATCAGGTTTGCAAGCTTTACTAATTCCACCAGAATCTGGGACATATAGTTTACCAATGCTACTACTTCACCCTGGGAAATCTTTCCGATATTTACCTGAATTGCACCTGTCCAGATAAGAATAACCAGTGCCACGTTGATGATAATATAGGTAAGCGGATTCATCAATGCTGAAATTTTTCCTACGAAGAGCTGTACATCCGTCAGCCTCTCATTACTCTCATCAAAATCTGCAATTTCTTCCTGCTCTTTATTAAAGGCACGGATAACACGGCTTCCGGTCAGATTCTCCCTTGTTACTCCAAGGACTTTATCTAAAGATGCCTGCACCCGGCGGAACAACGGAATTGTAATTATCATAATTCCAAATACCACAACGGATAAAACAGGAATCGTTACCACAAAGATAAGCGCTGCCTTTACGTCAATGGTAAATGCCATAATCATGGCACCAAATACAATAAAAGGAGAACGCAAAAACAGACGGAGTACCATATTGACACCGGACTGTGCCTGATTGATATCACTGGTCATTCTGGTAATCATGGTATCCGTTCCTGCGGTATCCATCTCTGTATAGGACAATTTCTGAATATGGTCAAATAATGCATGACGTACCTTAGTTGCAAAACCTACTGCCGCTTTTGCTGCAAAATACTGTGCAGTAATGGAACAGGTCAGTCCCACTAATGCCAGCAAAATCAAGATTCCACACATTTTCAAGATGAATCCGCCATCTTTATTGCCAATACCGGTATCAATGATTGCTGCCATAACCAAAGGCACAAACAATTCAAAGGATGCCTCTAATAATTTAAATAATGGACTTAAAATGCTCTCTTTTTTGTAATCCTTTAAAAAACGCAATAACTTTCTCACTGTACCTGCTCCTAATTAACGATAATCTAATATTCCCTTTTTCCCATCTTTCTATGGCTGAATCTTATCTTTTTTAATCCATCCATATAAACTTTGGTTTCAGCCACAACCACACCGCTCAATGCAGTAACTGCAATCAGGTTCGGCAGAGCCATCAGTCCGTTGAAAATATCTGCAATGGTCCATACAGCAGATACTGTCATAAACGGTCCGATAAATACCGCTAAGATGTATAACCAGCGGTATGCTTTTACAACAGCCTTCTTATGTCCGGTCAGATACTCCAGACAGCGCTCACTGTAATAATCCCATCCTAAGATTGTGGTAAATGCAAAGAATACCAGACATACCATCAGGATAAAGGATGCTACCTGATTTGGGAACGGAAGTCCGAGCTGGAATGCCTTGGTTGTAACAGCAACACCTTCCAAGCCCATGTCCCATGCACCGGTAAGTACGATTGCAAGACCTGTCATGGTACAGATAATCAGTGTATCAATTACAGTTCCAAGCATGGAAACCAGTCCCTGTTTTACCGGATAATCGGTCTGGGCTGCTGCAGCCGCGATTGGTGCACTACCAAGTCCTGCTTCATTTGAGAAAATACCACGGGCAATACCTTTCTGCATTGCTACAATAATACTTCCCATTGCACCACCGGCTACCGCCTTAAATCCAAAGGCACTCTTTATAATAGTTGCAAATGCTGCTGGAACCTCTGTAATATGCATCACAATAATAATTAATACAACAACCACATAAGTCAGTGCCATAAATGGTACAATGACCTGTGATACTGTAGAGATTCTCTTAATTCCACCGATGATAACAAGCGCCACACAGATGGTAAGAATAATACCTGCAATAATTACAGTCCAGGAATAAGTTCTTCCAAAGAGGTCAACTGTCCAGGTGGTATCCGGGTCAAAGAAACCCTTTACTGCACTGGTAATACCATTAATCTGTGTAAAGGTTCCGATTCCAAATAAGCCTACACCTACACCAAAGAAGGCAAATAATTTTCCAAGCCATTTCCACTTTGATCCCATTCCATTTTCAATATAATAGAATGGTCCGCCGATGATATGACCATCTTCTGCCACCACACGGTACTTGATTGCCAGTAGACACTCACTATATTTTGTGGCAGTTCCAACCAGTGCTGCTATCCACATCCAGAATAACGCACCCGGACCACCTTCTACCAATGCAGTTGCTACTCCGACAATATTTCCGGTTCCTATGGTTGCTGATAATGCAGTGCAAAGTGCTGCAAAACTGGATACTTCGCCGGATTCGCCACTCTTTTCATTTTCAAACAAATATTTTACTGCTAATGGTAATTTTCTAATCTGAAGTCCCTTCAGGCGGATGGTAAGAAAAATTCCCACCAGAAGGATCAATACAATAAGTGGTACACCCCAGACAAAATTATCAATTTTACCAAGAATGCTGTTAATCTGGTCTAACATTTTTGTTCGCTCCTATTCTCTTTTGATTCCAATTTAAATGGTTAAATACACTTTAGCATAGCATAGTTATCAAGTGCAATCAATAATTCTATCTTTTTTTTCGCATAATTTGTATAAAAATACTCCTTTCGGGTTATATTACGGATGAGGTGATGACAAAATGATTTTAACCGAACAAGAGACTATGCTGTTAAATGATTTAAAACAGCAGGAAGAACTTTGCCGCGACAAATATGCCTTTTACAGCAGCGAAGCAAAAGACCCTGAATTAAAACAATTATTTGAGGTCATTCAGAAAGAAGAAGCAGAACACTATGACACCATCAGCAGTCTGCTTTCCGGTGATACGCCTGATGTTGGTATTGCTGCCCCGAAGAACTATCAGCCAAACGCTGCTTACCATGCATCCAGTGAAAATGCCGACAAGAAGCACGATGCATTATTGTGCAGCGATTCCATTTCCAGTGAAAAGTATGTATCTTCTGCATACAACAACGATTTATTCAGCTTTGCTTCTCCAAAAGTCCGTCAGATTTTAAACCATATCCAGACGGAAGAACAGCAGCATGCAGAAATGATTTACCGCTATAAAACTGTAAATCAAATGGCTTAACCTGCAGATGCATTGCAACTGTCAAAAAGGCATCGGAACAGGAAATTTTTCTGCTCCAATGCCTTTCATGCTTTTTATACTTATTATTTATTTTCGCTGCTCACGGTTCTTACATTTCATCTCATACATTCGCTCATCTGCCCAGTTAATATACTGTTCCATGGATGCCTCGGTATCCGGCTCCTTCTGGTAATAACCAATACTCATAGACAGACGGTACGGCAGCTTCTCATCCCTCTGCCACTGCTTTAACAAGGCTGTTATCTGAGCTTTCTTTTCTTCAGCCTGTTCCCAGCTTAAAGCATCAGAAACCACTAAGAATTCGTCCCCTCCATAACGGATAATCAGTTCCTTTTCACAGAACGCCTCCTGCAATGCCTCTGCTGCAAGGCAGATTGCCTGGTCACCCGCTTCATGACCAAACTCATCATTGATTTTCTTTAACCCATCCATATCAGCAAAGATAAATAACAATCGACGTCTGCTGGTATTTGCCTGTTTTACCATATCTACCACAAAACGGTTGATTCCCATCCGGTTATAAACTCCTGTCAGGCTGTCGCGGACTGCCATATTATCAATGTTACGGGCAGCATTCCGAAGTTCTGATACATTCTTTAACTTTTCCAATGCATTACTGATATTACGAATCCAGACATAATAATTTGGAATATGTTTTGTATCCAATGTACCGGTCAGTATCATATATCCCAGGCAATTATCCCTGAAATGAACCGGCATATAGAGATATTCCCCTGAACCTCTGCCATTCCACATTGCCGGGAACATCTGCTCACTGGTAAAAGAATAAAATTCCGGCATGCCGTCCTCATTATTTAATTTGGTTATGTATATCTTGTTTTCATAATCCCGGGTAATTGTGCGGTTACGTAAAATGCTGTTACCACGGCCGGTCATCTCATAATAAATACTCTTATTCAGGCACAGATATACATCCTCTGTCGTAAACTTTCCAATATTCTGACGGATACAGAAGATTAATTCTTCCAATGATTCGCACTCCATCATCTCATCTTCCATATTGTGTATCTGATAAGTATATTTTTCATTTTCTTTTTTTTCAAGGTATAACGTCTCTATCGCAGATGCCACACGCTTTTTGTCCTCTAAAACACAGCCACAGCTTTCATCCACTGCAACACGTGATGTCAAAATCAGTTTCTGTTTCTTCCCTGTCTCAATTTCCTGCAAAAGCAACTGCATAGCGGTATATCCCAGTGTCTCCTTGGGTCTGTCTACCGTAGTAATTCCCGGAATATAGCGCCGGGTATCATAAGAGCCATCAAATCCTGTTACTGCTATGTCCTGTGGCACCTGATATCCCAACTGTTTCAAACGGTTGCAGGCACCTAATGCCATCTCATCATTGGCACAGCAAAGTGCCCGTGGCATCCTTCCAGCCTCTTCCATGGCATCCACTACCTGTACGCCACTGTCAAAGGAAAAATCCCCATGCCATACCGCATAATCTTCTGCAGAATAGTTCTTTTCTTTCACAAAATCTTCAAATGCCTTCTGGCGGATATTACTCTCTTCATTTGTTGCATTTGCAGCTACAAAATGAATCGGATGATAGCCATGACTGTCAACATGTTCTACCATCTCCCGCATTGCCTTATAATTATCTATTCCAATCAGGCTTAAGCCTTCTACCTTTTCCTCAAAGCTTACTGCAGGAATGCCAGCGTGATGTATTCTTCGAATAATTTCCTCTTTTGTTGTTTTCTCCCAAATTGTATTGGTCGCAAAAATTACGCCATCAAAACGCGAAAGATTAGCCAGCGAATATATTTTATTTTCTCCAAGCACATGCTTGTCCGAAATCTCACTCCCTGCCTGACAGGTAAAAATAGAGATTGCATAGTTTGCTTCCTTTGCCTTACGAATAATACCATTGATTAATCTGGTCTGATATTCACTATTCCATCCAGCTAAAAAGACTGCAATATTACCCAGTTCTTCCATTATGTTCCCTCCAGCATATTTCTTTTATTTTACCACAAATATTCCGACTTTCCACCTGCTTTTTATGAAACTCTTTAAATTTATTTACCAGACATTTATCCCACATTCTCGTGCCTGCGACGGTCGCTTGCGGCATCTACCTTATACGCCGCAGTGTGCATCCTCACGGAGCGTTTTTTACTTTACAGGAAAGCAATTTCCTGTAAAGCAAAAAAAGACCTGCAAAATAACAGGTCTCTTTTTCTACATCTTCTTTATATATTTTCTTATAACTGCGTTGTTACGAAAATATCGTAAATTGCCTTGATGGCATTTTCAAAATCAGAATTACTTACTCCAATGATAATATTTAACTCAGATGACCCCTGGTCAATCATCTTAACATTGACATTTGCATGTGCCAGTGCTGAGAAGATTCTTCCGGATGTTCCTCTGGTGGAACGCATACCGCGTCCTACAACTGCAATCAGGGCGATGTTAGACTCTAATTCTACGCTGTCCGGCTTTGCAAGGCGGTGAATTGCAGATACAACTGCCTGTTCCTTGCCTTCAAATTCCGGCTGATGTACAAATACGGTCATGGTATCAATACCAGATGGCATATGTTCAAAATTAATACCGTTTTCTTCAAATGCAGAAAGCACTTTACGTCCAAAACCAACTTCTGAATTCATCATATCTTTATCAATATTTACAGATACGAAGCCTTTCTTTCCGGCAATACCGGTAATGGTATATTTGGACTGGTGACAGGTTGTTTCCACAATCCATGTTCCCTCATCTTCCGGTGCATTGGTATTACGGATGTTGATTGGAATACCGGCTTTACGGACCGGGAATACTGCATCTTCATGTAATACGCTTGCTCCCATGTAGGAAAGTTCTCTTAACTCACGGTATGTAATTACTTTAATTGGTTCCGGATTGTCAATAATTCTTGGGTCTGCAATCAGGAAACCGGAAACATCCGTCCAGTTCTCATATGCTGTAGCATGAACAGCCTTTGCAACAATAGATCCTGTAATGTCAGAGCCGCCTCTGGAGAAGGTCTTAACACTTCCGTCCGGCATGGAACCATAAAATCCAGGAACTACAGCACGTTCAACCTTGGAAAGACGTTTGCTCAACACTTTATCTGTCTTGTCTGCATCAAAGTTACCATCTTTATCAAAGAAGATTACTTCTGCCGCATCCACAAATTCATAGCCTAAATAGTTCGACATTACAATTCCATTTAAATATTCGCCTCTGGAAGCTGCATAATCAGAACCTGCCTTAGCTGCAAAGTTCTTCGCAATTACTTCAAACTCATCTTTCAGAGAAAGCTTTAAGTTCAGTCCGTTAATAATGGAATCATAACGTTCTGCAATCTTTTTTAATTCCTTATCGAAATCCTCATCATTTTCCGCCAGAGCATAACATGCATATAACATATCTGTTACCTTGGTATCTTTGGAATTTCGTTTTCCCGGTGCACTTGGTACAACATAGCGGCGTTCCGGGTCTGATGTGATAATCCTGCCTACTTTTGCAAACTGTGTTGCACTTGCAAGTGAACTTCCACCAAATTTAACTACCTTAATCATCGTCATTTGCTCCTTTACTATCTCATAACTCAAGATTGTATCTTATTTTTCCCCATTTGAAAAGAAGTAAATGTAATTTCCATTTAAAAATTTCAATTTAATTTCTATTCAATTTATGCTTCTTCCTGTTTTTTGGTCTTTAACAGTTTGGTAAAGCAGCTTGCTGCTACCATAACACCTAATACCATCAGAAGAACTGCAACAACGAGCTGCAAACCATCTACTAAGAATACTGCAGTTCCATTCATTACATTGCTTACCAGTGCAATGAATTTCTGAACCAGTGCAGTAAAAGTTACTGCCAGCATGCTTACCATTGGTACATACAGTGTCCAGCCGGTACGTCCGGTAGTCTTTAAGAATACAGCCAGTGCAATCAGAACAAGTGCTGCAAGTAACTGGTTTGCAGAACCAAACAGCGGCCATACATTGTTGTATCCGCCCAGTGTTAATAAGTATCCAAAGAATAAGGTTACGATTGTTGCGAAATATTTATTGGTTAATACTCTGCGGACACCACCCATTTTTGCAGGGTCTGTTGTATCCTCATAGAATAATTCCTGGAAGGACATTCTTCCGATACGTGCTACAGAATCCAGTGAAGTAAGTGCTAATGCAGATACACACATGGTCATAAATACAGTTGCCACATCATTTGGTACACCTAACATTTCAAGGAAACCGGCAACACCGGATGAGAAGATTGCAAATGGTGTTCCATCTGGTTTTGTACCATTTACAGCTACTGCACCAACAACGACCAATACGATAATTCCAAGTAATGACTCTACTACCATTGCACCATAACCAACCATAGGCATATCTTTTTCATTGCGGATGGTCTTAGATGATGTCTCAGAAGATACCAGACTGTGGAATCCGGAAACAGCACCGCAGGCAATGGTTACAAATAAGGTCGGGAACAGATAAGATTTGCTTCCGTCTGCTCCGGTTAAAACGAATCCGTTAAATGCATTTAACTGCATTGCAGGATGTGCAACTACTACACCAACAACTGCGCCAATAATCATACCAAGAAGCATAAAGGTTGTCATATAATCTCTTGGCTGCATCAAAAGCCACATTGGAAGTACCGATGCTAAGAATAAGTAAATCATGATAATGTAGATCCACATGGTCTTATTGGTATAGATTGGAAGTTTCATACCTACTGCAAACATTACTACGATTAATGCAATTGCAACGATACCTTTTACGATTTCGTTCATCTTTGGTGCTTTCTTTAAGATAATACCAAGGATAACTGCAACACCAATAAATAACATGGAAACGGTTGCTGCTGCACCGTTAGCATATACAGCATTACCATCACCTGCCGGATATGCATTGAAGGTTCCGGCAACCATATCTGTAAATGCTGCGATTACCAAAAGGGTAAATAACCAGCAGAATAACATGAAAAGTTTTCTTCCCATCTTACCAATGTACTTTTCAATAATCATACCCATGGATTTTCCCTCATTCTTAACTGATGCGTACAGAGCACCGAAGTCCTGTACTGCTCCGAAGAACAATCCACCAACTACTATCCATAAGAATACAGGTACCCATCCGAACACACTGGCAAGGATTGGTCCCGTTACAGGGCCTGCACCAGCGATAGATGAGAACTGATGTGAGAATACGGTAAATCTGGATGAAGGAACAAAGTCCTCTCCGTCTTCATATTTTACTGCAGGGGTTTCAGCTTTCGGGTCGATTCCCCATTTCTTAGCCAGCCAGCGTCCATAAAGTAAATAACCGGCAGCCAACAATACGATGGCTATTAATACAATAACTAAACCATTCATTTTCAAATTCCTCCTCATATGAATTATTTAATTATTGTTTTTACTCCCTTTTAAATTTAATGTCAAGGTCTAAATTTAATCAATTTTGTATTACTTTTTTAATCTATCCCTCCTTTAATCGTTGCTCTGTAATGCGTCATAGCCGGTCTCTCCGGTACGGATTTTCTGGGCGGAGCGAATCTCATAGCTGAAGATTTTGCCATCGCCGACCTCCCCGGTAAAGGCTGCCTTCTGTATGGCTTCGATGGTTTTCTGTTCCCATTCTTCGGAAGATACTACGATTTCAAATTTAATTTTCGGAAGCATCTGCACTGCCACTTCCATGCCCCGGACGATTTCTTTATATCCTCTCTGCACACCGCAGCCCATAACCTGCGATACCGTAATACCGTTGACTCCGATGGCATTTAATGCTGCTTTTACATCTTCGAATTTTTCTTCCCGCACAATTGCATCTATTTTAATCATCATATCTGATTATCTCCTTTTCTATCCTACTGGTCTAATCCGTTGAAGCTTGGATAAGCATTTTCTCCATGCTGTGTTACATCCAGTCCAAGCTGTTCTTCTTTTAAGCTCACACGAAGTGGAGTAAAGATTCTTACCACTGCTACACAAAGCAGGGTACCAGCCACTGCAATTACAATGGTAATTAAAATTCCTTCCAGCTGTGCCAGGAAAAGACGGTAATCTCCAAACACCAGTCCATCCCATTTTGCAGTACTGTTAATGGATTTCTGCGCAAAAATTCCGGTGGCAATTCCACCCCAGATACCGCCGATTCCATGGCATCCAAATGCATCCAGCGCATCATCAATTTTCAGTTTTTTCTTAATAAGTGCAACTCCGAAGTAACAAATCGGACTGACCAAAGCTCCGATAATAAATGCTGACCAGATTGGAACAAATCCTGCACCCGGTGTAATTGCCACAAGTCCTACTACAAGTCCGGTGGATGCGCCGACCAGGGTTGGCTTTCCTTCTTTTACAACATCAATAAACATCCAGGATAATAAGGCTGCTGCTGCAGAAATTGCAGATGTCATAAATGCATGGGCTGCCAGTCCATCGGCTGCCAGTGCACTTCCTGCATTAAATCCAAACCAGCCAAACCATAAAAGGGATGCTCCCAATACAACAAACGGGATATTATGAATACGATAAGTTACCTGCTCATAGCCACGTCTTCTTCCAAGTATGATTGCCAGAACCAGTGCGCTGATTCCGGAACTGATATGTACCACATCTCCTCCTGCAAAGTCAACAGAGCCAATCGCTGCTAAAAGTCCGCCCTCTCCCCAGACCATATGTGCCAGTGGATAATATACAACAAAGGACCATAGTGTTACAAAGAGAAACAGTGCCTTAAACTTCATTCTTCCTACTAAGGAACCGGTAATCAGTGCCGGTGTAATCATGGCGAACATCATCTGAAATGCACAGAATAAAAGATGTGGAATGGTATCTGCATAAGGTCCTGCCTCCCAGCCTACACCATTCAAGGCTATCCAACGGAAATCTCCGATGATACCTCCGTGGTTGCCACCAAATGCAAGGGAATAACCAAACAGTGTCCAAAGCACTACCGACAATCCCATGATTGCCACACATGCCATCATCGTGTTACATACATTCTTTCTTCGTACAAGACCTCCATAGAAAAATGCAAGTCCCGGTGTCATAAAAAACACAAGTGCTGTTGCAATCAGCATAAAGGCTGTATCTCCAGTATTCATATCTAATCCTCCTTCTTTTCACTTGAGAAACTCTTTATGCGAGTAGCGCACGAAGCAAAGCATGTGCCTTGGCACATTCTCGTGCCTGCAGCGGTCGCTTGCGATATCTGCCTTATACGCCGCAGTGTGCATCCTCGCGGAGCGTTTTTTACTTTACAGGAAAGCAATTTCCTGTAAAGTAAAAAAAGATGCCAAAAACACGTTTCCGTGTTTTTGACATCTTCGTCTACAGCTAGGACTATAGCACTTTTTTATCCCTATTGCAAGGGTATTTTTAAATCAATTAATTATTTTTTGTTCTTTTGCTAGTTTTTTTGTGATGTTTCCGGCTGTTTTCTCACCCAAAAGGATGCTTTATTTCATCCATTTATCTGCTTCTTCTTTCAGCCAGGAGTACCATGCTTCCATTCCCTCTCCGGTCTTTGCGGAGATTGGGAATATCTTAAGATTCGGATTCCGTTTCCATGCATACTCCTTTACCTTATCCATATCAAAGTCAAAATATGGCAGCACATCAATTTTATTGATAATAAGTGCATCGCATACAGTAAAGATTAATGGATATTTCAATGGCTTGTCGTGTCCTTCCGGTACGGACAAAATCATTGCATTCTTCACTGCTCCGGTATCAAACTCTGCCGGGCAGACAAGGTTTCCTACATTTTCAAGGATAGCAATATCTACATCCTCCGTGCCAAGCTCCTTCAAGCCCTGTCTGGTCATGTCTGCATCCAGATGGCACATACCGCCGGTATGAAGCTGCACAACCTTTGCCTTTGTCTTATCAGCAATCGTCCATGCATCTACATCGGAATCAATATCCGCTTCCATGACTCCTACCCGGTAGTCCTTTAACAGCTCATTGACCGTTGGCACCAGGGTAGAAGTCTTGCCACTTCCCGGTGAAGACATCAGATTTAAGAGAAATGTTTTCTCTCCCTTCAACTGTTCTCTTAAGCTGGCAGCATCCTTATCATTATTTTCAAATATACTTCTTTTTACTTCAATTACTTTCATTTCCAGTTCCTCAATTATATCTTATTTTACATCTGCTCTTGCCAGTGCATCTTTATAATACTTGAAGTCTGTAAATACTTCGTTGGTATACGGATTCTTCTTGTTCTTTACAGATTTGTAAATGATGTATCCTAAAGCAATGGCATTTACAATCAGTGCCAGTGCGCTGACGATTGTCATTGCGGTCGGATCTGCATTGTTCGAAGTTCCTGCTACAATGCCATTTACCGTTCCGTCTGCATACTGTCTGGAAATGGTTGCCCATGGATAATAGGTTGTTCCATCGGCAGCAGTCTCCTGAAACAGTGGAAAAATCTGGGCAAACATACACCAGATTGCCAGTGTATTTGCACGGTTCATAATCCAGCCACCCTTGTTCCAGATTAATGCTGCAATAGTAGGTGCTAAAAGCAGTGCTACACCACAGAACCAGGAGTGGGTTGGCAGACAATTGTAGGTATAAGCGAAGTTCCAGATATCATATACTACAATGTAAACCCAGATCATATCCGGCCAGATCATATCTTTCTTGTCTTTGGAGGAATATACTTTCCACCAACCTGTCATGCAAAGGATATTTAAGATTCCTGCGATTCCGTTCATTACGTTGTGCCAGCCACCATAGAGCCATACATCTTCGGAAGATAACCACCAGGAATACCAGCCGTTGATTGCAGATTCGAAATCGCTGGCTACTGCAATCAAAATATTAATTGCTACAATTACAAATGGGAATGCGCGGAACCACTGTTTCTTTCCAATGCCCCATTCATACTTAATCATCATAAAGCCGATACATCCGGCAAGTGCTGCATACAGTTTCGCATAATGGAACCAGCCATTCATATAAAGATGTGTCTGGTTATTTACTGCCCAGTCGATTCCCTGTCCGGCACATACTGCAATTACGATAAAATATACGGTAAGTGCAAGTGGAATTATACCGAACATAACAAGACCACCAAATTTGGTTCTTCTGGCGAACTCATTTAATAAAATAAGTCCGGCTAAGACCGCCAGCATGGCAATCCATTGATAAACTGCATTTCCTCCATAAACATGAAACAACATTTTTAACCCCTTCTTTCTTTTGTAATACTTTTATTCAGAAAATCTGCCTCAACAGGCTTCCATTTCTTTGATACTGCATTCATTTCCCGTCAGCAGATAGGTGTCATCACTCTTACAGTACGGACATTGTCTGCCGAATTTTACAGTCGGATAAGTCTTTTTGCAATTCTCGCACATGGTTACCGCCGGAAGCGTCTCGATACGCAGTTCCGATTCCGATAACAGGTCTGATTTCTTCCGGTAATAATCCCAGCAGTCTAAAAGGTATTCCGGGACAATTCCGCTGACTTCCCCGATTTCCAGAGTAACAGAGCCTATCTTCGTTACTTCATTTTCTTCTGCTACTTCCTTTAATGTTTTGGAAATATGAATGATAATTCCCAGTTCATGCATACACTCACATCCTGCTTTTTATTTCTTCCTGCCTTTGAATTTAATCTTAATCTCACGCTTTAACATATATGGGAAGATTGCCTTTAACTTGTCTTCTGATTTTACCATGCGGCTTGCATCCGGCAGGTCACGGCTTAAGTGGATGGCGTCAAATTCGCACTTCGTTGTACAGATTCCACAGCCGATACACTTATTCGGGTCTACTACGGTAGCACCACAGCCTAAGCAGCGGTTTGCTTCCTTCTGTACCTGCTCCTCGGTAAAGGTGCTTCGTAAATCATGGAAAGTATGCTTTGCATCTCCAGCCTTATGTCCCGGCACCTGACGTTTTGCATTGTCAAAGGTCTCAACTTTAATATTGTCTTTATCCAGCTCAATGAACTGTCTTCTGTTACGGCCCAAAGTAAGGCTCTGTCCTTCATGAACAAAGCGGTGTATAGATACACAGCCTTCTTTTCCTGCTGCAATGGCATCAATGGCAAATCTTGGTCCGGTATAGTTATCTCCACCGGTAAAAATATCCGGTTCTCCGGTCTGATATGTTACCGGGTCTGCCTTTAAGGTTCCGTTCGGATTAAATTCCACTCTGGTTCCTTCTAATAAAGCCCCCCACTTAATGGACTGTCCAATGGATAATAATACCTGGTCACAAGGAACGGTTAATAATTCTTCTTCGTCATATTTTGGTGAAAACCGTTTATTCTCATCCAGTACAGAGATGCATTTTTTGAATACCACTGCGGTTACTTTGCCATTCTCGGTAAGGATTTCCTTTGGTCCCCAGGAATTATTTACCACAATGCCCTCTTCTTCTGCCTCTGCCACCTCATCATCGGCTGCCGGCATAATATCTCTTGATTCCAGACAGAACATGGATACATCGGAAGATCCGGTACGAAGTGCGGTTCTTGCAACGTCTACTGCTACATTTCCTCCACCGATTACTACGGTCTTGCCGGATAATTTCACGCCTTCTTCATTTAAATTGACACGACGCAAGAAGTCTACTCCGGTTTCTACGCCTACGGCATCTTCTCCCGGTACTCCGGTCATACGTCCGCCCTGTGCACCAATTGCTATGTAAAATGCTTTATACCCCTGTTCACGCAACTGTGCTATGGTGATGTCCTCGCCAACTTCTACGCCGCACCTGAATTCTACCCCCATCTCGCGCAGCACATCG
The DNA here is from genome assembly GCF_003435965.1 of Roseburia sp. AF42-8. NCBI lineage: Bacteria > Bacillati > Bacillota > Clostridia > Lachnospirales > Lachnospiraceae > Roseburia > Roseburia sp. AF42-8. The sequence goes on along the minus strand of NZ_QTVB01000004.1, from coordinate 97,153 downwards.
ATTTCTGCATTGATCACATCTTTTTCCAGACGGAAAGATGGAATACCATTCATCAGCATACCACCCGGTCTTTTTTCTTTTTCAAATACAGTAACCGGATAACCCATTTTCTTTAAATAGAATGCGGCTGACATTCCTGCCGGTCCTGCTCCGATTACTGCTACCTTCTCCTCAAAAGGCTTTCCAGAATAATTCAACATTGGTGGAATATAACGCTTCTCTGCATGGAGCTCCTGTTCCGCAATGAATTTCTTGATTTCATCAATAGCTACTGCCTGGTCAATGGTTCCCCTGGTACATGCATCTTCGCAGCGGCGGTTACAGATTGCTCCACATACTGCCGGGAACGGATTCTCCGTCTTAATCAGCTTCAATGCATCCAGATATCTTCCCTGAGATGCCATTTTAATATATCCCTGTACCGGAAGATGTGCCGGACATGCTGTCTTACATGGTGCGGTACCGGTGTCATAACAGTTAATCTGGTTATCATCCCTGTAATTTGGATTCCATTTTTCCGGTCCCCACTTGGTGGTATCCGGAAGCTCCTGCTGCGGATAGGTAATATGTCCACCATCTTTGGTGCATAATTTCTGTCCGAGCTTTGCTGCACCAGCCGGACAGTACTCTACACATCTTCCGCAGGCTACACATTTCTCCGGCTCTACACTGGCACGGTATGCGGAGCGTGACATATTTGGTGTGTTGAAAAGCTGGGATGTACGCAATGCATTACATACACCGACTGCACAGTTACAGATTGCAAAGATTTTATCTTCTCCATCAATGTTCGTAATCTGATGGACATAGCCATTATCCTCTGCTCGCTGCAGAATCTCCATTACTTCATCATAATCAATGTAACGGCCCTTTCCAGTCTCTACACAGTAATCTGCCATATCACCGACACCAATACATAAATCATCCTCTAAGTCTCCGGTTCCCTCCCCACGGATTCGCTGTTGCCGTCTGCAGGAACATGCGCCAACGGAATATTTATCATATTTATTGAGCCAGTGGGAAATATGCTCCACGCTTGCCGACTGCTGGTTTGCCGGGATTGCTTTCTCTACCGGAATAACATGCATTCCGATTCCTGCTCCACCCAGCGGAACCATCGGTGTTACTTTCTCCAGCGGAAGTTTTGACATCTGTTCAAAGAAATCTGCAATCTCCGGATGTGTTTCCACCTGCTCTTTATTCATTACCATGAATTCTGCACAGCCCGGAACAAACATTGGCAGTATGTACTGCTTATGATGATCTTCATTTTCCCGGTTGTATTCAATCAGTCCGATGACACTCATCTGCTCTAACAGTTCTTCGGTCCGTTCTACGCTCTTCTTACATTTCTTTGCTACTTCTGCTGCGGTAGCCGGTACTCTGACTTTCATTGCCAGTGCAACTTCTGCCATCTCATCCGTTACCACTCCGGCAAGTCCCCAGTATTCCGGGTCATTTTCCGTAACTTTCACTCCGATTCGGTCTGTAATTTTCTGACCGAGTTTCAGAATCAATTCTCTTGGTTCTGCCATGTGCCCCTCCTTTGTATGATACCTGTATTGCTCCCCTCACAGGTTGTTTTTTGTCGTGATTCATCACAGTATTTGTATATATTATACAATATTCGGTTATTTTTATCAATAATTATCACACTTTTCACAATAGTTCTTCATAAAAAAGAAACTGTGTCTTGTGAATTTTATACACAAAACACAGTTTCCTGTTTCTTTTGATTTTCTCACTGTTTGAAACTCATTTTCTAAAATCAGTTTCCAAAATTCTTATTTTCTATTAATCCAGTGGAATCAGTTTTTCTTTTCCACCCATATATGGCTGCAATGCCTTTGGAATATTTACGCTTCCGTCCGCATTGAGGTTGTTCTCTAAGAACGCAATCAGCATACGAGGTGGTGCAACTACAGTATTATTTAAGGTATGTGCGAAATATTTATTTCCATCCTTGCCTTTGACACGGATTTTCAGTCTTCTTGCCTGTGCATCGCCTAAGTTAGAGCAGCTTCCTACTTCGAAGTATTTCTTCTGACGTGGAGACCATGCTTCTACGTCACAGGATTTCACTTTCAGGTCTGCTAAATCTCCGGAACAGCACTCAAGGGTACGTACCGGAATATCTAAGCTGCGGAACAAATCTACGGTATTCTTCCAGAGCTTGTCATACCACTCTTTGGACTCTTCCGGCTTACATACAACAATCATTTCCTGCTTCTCAAACTGGTGGATACGATATACACCACGTTCTTCAATACCATGTGCTCCTTTTTCTTTACGGAAACATGGAGAGTAGCTGGTCAGGGTATATGGAAGTTTTTCTTCATCATTGATGGTATCAATGAATTTACCAATCATGGAATGCTCAGAAGTACCAATCAGATACAAATCCTCGCCTTCGATTTTATACATCATGGCATCCATTTCATCAAAACTCATAACACCGGTTACAACATTGCTCCGAATCATAAATGGTGGTACACAGTATGTGAATCCACGGTCAATCATGAAATCTCTTGCATAAGAAATAACTGCAGAATGTACTCTTGCAATGTCTCCCATCAGATAGTAGAAGCCATTTCCCGCAACTTTTCCTGCTGCGTCCAAATCAATACCATGGAAACGATCCATGATATCGGTATGATATGGGATTTCAAAATCCGGAACAACCGGCTCACCAAATTTTTCAATTTCTACGTTACAGGAATCATCTTTTCCAATCGGAACAGATGGGTCAATGATGTTTGGAATTGTCATCATAATCCTGGTAATCTTTTCCTGTAAATCTTTTTCCTGCTCTTCTAACTCTGCAAGGCGGGCTGCATCTTTGCTTACCTGCTCTTTTAATGCCATAGCTTCGTCTTTCCTGCCCTGTCCCATCAATGCACCAATCTGCTTGGAAATACTGTTACGGTTTGCACGTAATGCATCTGCTTCCTGCTGTGCACTTCTTGCCTGCTCATCTAACTCAATTACCTCGTCTACCAGTGGCAATTTGTGATCCTGGAATTTCTTCTTAATGTTCTCTTTTACGATGTCCGGATTTTCCCGTAAGAATTTTAAATCAATCATCTTTGTTCTCCTTCTTTGATATCATGTGCTTTTTTTGAAAATTTTATAGGATTGATTCGTAAGCATGCGGCGGTCGCCAAATCTGCATGCAAGCATGCGATTTTTCTCGCTACTCGCATAAAAAATGCCTTCCATCCCATGCATTTTCATACATGGGACGAAAGGCTTATCTACCGTTCCGCGTTGCCACCCATTTTGCCGCATCTCTTTTTACGTCTTCTCTTCTTTGCCTGCGACCACTTCATTGCGTATCATAAGGGGTACGAACCCGTGGCTTTCACCACCAGCCTCCGAAAGTGGACCAATTGCTTCCTAATACCGGCTCACACCAGCCGCCGGCTCTCTGAATTATTCCGTCAATCTTAGCTTTCGTCAAACGCTGTTTTTATTCTGTTTCCTATTATAGCGCGGGGATTGGATTTACGCAAGGGGATTCTACAATCCTCTGATTATATTTAAGTAATCCTGGCGTTGGTCAACAACAGCATAGATTATAACTCTTTTATTTTCTTCATTTATCTTATAGAAAACCAGATTTTTTTCCAATATCAACACCCGATACCCTTGTCTTTTCAATACAAGATAATGCGGTTCTCCCCCCTTTAATGGATGAACCGCCAAATCAAGAATATTCTGTTCCAGTTCTTCTAATTTTTCCAGTGCAACCTTATTACCAAAATTTTCGGCTATATACAATACGATTTTTCTAATCTGCGCATCTGCCGTTTCTGTACGAACAACTTCATATTTCAATAATTCTATTCCTCCCCAAGCATTTGTCTTAAATCATCAAATGTTTCACGAACCGGTGCTACTCTACCATTCTTTACATCATCTTCCGCTTCTGTAAGAATTTCCAAAAGTTCTATTCTTGACTTCATTCTTTTATATTCCTCATACGAAAGAGAGACTGTATCACCCCGACCGTTTACTGTGATTATAACCGCTTCATTTTTTTCTCTGCATTGTTTTGAAATTTCACTATAATGATTTCTTAAATCTGCAGATGGTCGTATTGTTTCCTGTAATGCATGCATAAAAACACCTCCGCCTATATTATAGTCACATCATATCATAATTTGACTATGTTATCAAGTTTTCCATTCGTAAACCATCGTAAACCATCGTAAACCATCGTAAAACCATAAAACCCATAACAAAATTCGGAAGGAATTTTTGTTACTTTTTACTATATCCATGTTCATTTCTGGAAAAAGAATGTGCCTTGGCACATTCACGGTCTAAGCGATTTTTCTTTTAACAAAATTTTTGCAGTTCTTTATATCTAAAATACTGTGTTACTGAAAAATGTGATGAATGTATGGTTAGTCGATAACGGTGACATCTTTATCCCACAAAAACTCTCTATGTCCATTCCAATCAACCCCATAAAAGGTAGCCGCCTCTGTATCATTTTCAAAAACTTCTAATACATCAAACTCTGTTCCATTTTCCACCAAAAAGTATTCACTATATACTTCACTGCTTGGCTGGTCTGTTAAATATGCTCCATTTGAATTCGTAACCTTCACCCGAAACAGCACCGGCTCCTCTGTTTCTGTCTCCGTCACTGCCTCGGTCTCTGTCACGATCTCATTTTCTACCTTTGCCTCCGTTGCTGTCTCGCTCTCTGTCTCAGTTGTGACAACTGCTTCGGTCACTTCTGTGGCGGCTGGATTTGCCTGCTCTTTCGTGCTGCCACAGGCTGTAACTGATATTGCCATAAGTATCGTTAATACTCCTGTCATAACTTTTTCCGCTATTGCTGTTGAAATCTTTCTGTTTTTCATAAATGTCCGCCTTTCCTTTTTATCTTCCTGTTATCATTTGAACTGCTCTCTATTTTAGTACATATATTTACTAAAATCAATAGTAAACATCTTTATTATGATAAATTAAAAAAGTCCTCTGCAAGACATATTATTTTTAGGATATATTCTGGATTTTTTGAGAATTATATAAATTTATTTTTGAAAAATTCCGGATTTATTTTTAGATTTGGAGATTATATGGATTATATACAGCGAATGCGTAATTTACGCGAAGACCATGACAAAACCCAGCAGGAAATTGCCGACGTTCTCGGAACTTCCCAGACCATGTACGCCCGCTATGAGCGTGGTGCTAATGAGCTTCCTATCCGCCATCTTCTGAAGCTCTGCCATTACTATAGTGTTTCTTCCGATTATTTTCTTGGTCTTTCTGATATAAAAACAGCCCATTTACGCCATAAAAATGCAACATAAAAGAGAGGAAATTTCATCTTCTGAATTTTCCTCTCTTTTTTACATCTTGTCCTATAGGTCTACATTTTTCTATTTTTTACTCGTGACGCAATGCCTCGATTGGGTCTAAGTTTGCTGCCTTATAGGATGGCAGAAGACCGAAAATAATTCCGATAATCATGGAGAATACCACGCCGCCTACGGCTGCCGGTGCACTGATGGCAACCGGTGTGGTACTAAGTTTTGAGATAATCTCAGCTAATATGATTCCCACCAGAACTCCAATCAATCCGCCTAAACTGGTAAGTACTGCTGCCTCGGTTAAGAACTGTCCTAAGATAACAGACTTTCTTGCTCCGATTGCTTTCTTCAGACCAATCTCACTGGTACGCTCCGTTACGGATACCAGCATGATATTCATTACACCGATACCGCCAACCAGAAGGGAAATTCCGGCAATCCAGATTAACATGGTATTGGTGGACTGGCTCAACTGCTGAATTTGTTTTGCCTGCTCCAGTAAGTCTTCGGATTTGTACTTAATGGTATCATCCGATGTTGCAAGATAGCCATTTAAAATATCGGCACTCTTCTTTCCTGCATTGGTCATATCGCTGGTGCTCTTTGCTTTAATGAGAACCTGCTGTGGTTCGTCATAACGATAGATAATCGGCCAGGTTACAGATGGTACATAAATCTTACCACTGCTGTCCTGGGAATAAGTATAATAATCATCCATGGAATTGATAACCGGTTCGAACTGCTCGCTCTTGGTTGCAATTCCTACAACAATATATGGCTGCTGCTTAATCTCAATGGTCTTTCCAATTGGATTCTCGCCCTGAAATAATGCTTCTGCAGAATCTTCATCTAAGATTGCGACCTTTGCAAAATCACTGTAGTCCTCTTCGGTAAAGCAGCGCCCGCTCTTCATAATCATTCCCGCAGTATTAAAGTAGCCATTGTCTACTCCCATAATATAACCGCCGGAAAGAGAAGTATTTTTATAGTATGCTCCATCATAATCCTGTCTGGAAAGGAATAAAGATGCATCCTCTACTTCATCCAGATCTTTAATCTGCTCCAGTGCTTCATTTGTAATTACCGGAATTCCACCCGGTACACTTCCATAGGAAAAATCCATGGAATAATCTCCCTGATACAACTGCACTGTAACATTGTTATCGCCTGCGCCAATCAGGTTCTGCTCAATCTGTTCATTCGTTCCTTTAATCGTAGATACAATTGCAATAATTGCTGCAATACCAATAATAATACCCAGCATAGTTAAGAAGGAACGCATCTTGTGTGACCAGATACCCTGAAAAGATAATCTTAAATTTTCTAACATGTTCGTCCCTCCTACTAATACATTTCAGTTCCGGAATCTTCATCCTTATTGGTTTTGACTCCTTCTTTTGCTGTCTTGCCATATGGAAAAGCAAGATAATCATCCATTGTAACTCCGGATTTGATTTCTACTGCATATCCGTATATGGTCTTTCCTGTCTTCACATACTGCTTTACCAGATGACCGGTTCCATCATCCTTCATGACATAGCTCTTACCATCTTCCTTACGCACATACGCTTTATCCAGATAAATCTTATCAGAAGCATCTTCATCTCCGCCAAGATTGATGGAAAGGCTTAAGTTATCTCCATTGCTAAGTCCGGTACTGTCTTCAATATATGCAGTATAACCATAATAGGAGGCATTTGGATTACCACTGCCATAATATCCATTTGCATCTTCCGGGTAATCATTAATCTCTGTTATCGTTGCATCGAATACCATTCCGGTGCTCCAGGAGGTTGCTGTAACACTCTGTCCCACCTTCACCTGTTCCAATGCAAGCTCATTTAGTATTCCTTTTACATATAGACCATCCGAACCGGAAAGTGTCAAAAATGCACTTCCATCATTTGGAAGATTATCCGGATCTCCTGCTTTCTTTACGGTACCATTAAACTCAGCATAAACCATTCCATCTTCTGACTGGCTTTCCATCTGTTTCAACGCAAGCTCCGCTTTTCTTTTATCCAGATCAAGCTTAGTCAGTTCTTTTTCTTTATCCGCAATCTCTTTTGCCAGTTCATCTGCCGTATATCCGCTCTGCTGGTTATCATCCGGTACAGATGGTGTATCCGGTACAACCGGTTCGACCGGGGTATCCGGGATATCCGGCTCATTAATTACTTTACTTCCATCAATAACATACCATTTTGCATCCGGGTCTGCTTCCTCTAAAGCTGCACCGACTTTTGTCCATGCACTGATTAAGGTTCCGGCTACGGTATTTCCGTCATGAATTTCAAATACCGCAACCTTCCCCTCACTTTTCAATGTATTCAGATAGCTTCCATAGACATATGCTTCCTTTGTACATAAGAAGCGGTATGGATTCTCCTGGCTTCCATCTCCGGTATATGGCTGCGCCGTTGTTGAAATATAATTATAGGCATCTCCGTTCTTCTCTTCTACCGTATCCGGTGTGGTTACAGAAGTATCCGTAGATGGTGTTTCCGGTGCTGATGGTGTCACACTGTCTACAGACGGTGTACTTGTTGTGGTATTGCTGACCGGCTTGGTATTTTTAAGCTTTTCCAATTCCTTCTGTGCTACAGCAATATTATTTTCGGTCGTCTGGATGTCTAATTTCTTCATCTCAATTGCAAGGTCAATATTGGTCATATCATACTGTAACAGTGGGTCACCTTCGGATACTTCCTGTCCTTCTGTTACAAATACTTTCTGAACGGTCTGCTCTGTGCTGACATAAACATCCTGCTGCTGTCCATTGGTCACGGTTCCGTCACTTTCCATGCTGTCACCCCAGAAACCGGTATTTAACATGGATACTGACTGTACCTCTGCTACCAGCTTACTGTTCTGGTATGCCCGGTATCCTACTACTCCTCCGGTGATTCCACCTCCGGTTAAAACTACGATTAGAATTGCAATTATAACTTTCTTTTTCATGCCTTGCCCTCCTCATCGTCTGTAAATATTTCTCCGTCTACTATATGGAGGATTCTCTTTGCCTGCTTTGCAATATTAATATCGTGGGTAATCATGACAATGGTAACGCCCTCATCATTCAGGCTCTGGAACAGTTCCATAATCTGTTTACCGGATTTCTGGTCCAATGCTCCGGTCGGCTCATCCGCCAGTAAAATCTTCGGATTATTTACCATGGCACGGGCAATTGCCACTCTCTGCTTCTGTCCACCGGAAAGCTGTGTCGGGCGGAATCCGGAACGGTCTCCTAAGCCTACACGCTCCAATGCCTTCTGTGCTCTTTCTTTCCGTTCTTTCTTCTTTACACCGGCATAGCTCAGCGGAAGTGATACGTTATCCAGTGCACTTTCCCTTGGCATCAGCTGAAAACTCTGGAATACAAATCCAATACTGTTCAGTCGGACAGCCGACATCTCACGGTCTTTTAAGTTTAAGACATCCTTTTCTGCCAGTTCATAGGTTCCGGAAGTCGGTCTGTCCAGACATCCGATAATATTCATCAATGTTGTCTTTCCGGAACCGGACGGTCCCATGATAGCAACATATTCTCCTTCTTCTACCTGTAAAGATACATCCTTCAATACCGGAACTACCAGTTTATCCTGATTGTAATCTTTATAGATATGCTGCAGATTCAGAATCATTCAACCACCTCCGAATCTGTCGCACCTGACTCGCCGCTATCTGTTAATTCAGTTCCGGCTTCATCATATATTCCTTCGTCCATGTATTCGGTTCCGTCAGTATTATACATGCCTTCATCCATAGATTCAGTTCCGGCTTCATCATACATTCCCTCATCCATACCGGAATCATCTGTAGATTCCTGATTGTATAACGGAGAAGAATAATCTACTTCTTCCATATTGGTAACTGCAGCTACACCCTCATACAGTCCCTGCATCGGGAATGCAATCAGGTCATCTTCAGAAAGTCCGGATTTAATCTCATATTCACCCAGATTTTCATCATGCTCGCCTAATTCCACTTTACGTTTTTCCAGACGGTTCTTCTTATCTGCTGCCCACACATATGGGTCTCCATCATCCTGCACAATATAATAGTCATACAGCCAGAGTCCTTCCTTTTCTTCAACCTCGCCCTGTCCGTAATCCGGCTCTATATATAAATGCTGTCCTAACATCAGTCCGTCTGTACTGTCCAAAGTAACATAGAATGAATACTTGGACGCAGAATCTCCGGAGCTGCTTCCATCATACATATAAGAAGAATTACTGTCAGTCTGCGTGCTTTCAGTATCAATCTTGGAAATACTTCCTGTCCAGGTCTGCGTCTCATCTAATCTGGAACGTAAAATAACCGGTGTTCCCTCAGATATTGTTCCTACAGAAGTCTCATCAATCGTTCCCTTTACACGGTACTCGCCTGTAGCTAATATTTTCATATATGCTACAGTATTTCCATTGGAATCCACCCCGTTTTCATTGATTTCTTTTACAACACCAGCCATCTTACTGGTTACTTCTGAGTTGTCGATGGATTTCTGGTATTTGTCAATCTCTGCCTGTTTGCTTTTCTTGTTATATTCTGACTGCTTAATGGAAGTCTGCAGAGTCTGAATCTGTGTGGTATATTCAAACTGCTGGTCTTCCGGTGCACTTGCTTTTTCTTTCTGTAATTCTGCAATCTGTGCATTTGAATTTGAAATGTCATTTGCAATGCCTTCCATCTCAAGCTTTGCCTGGTCTATCTGCATCTGCAAATCCTCTGTATCATAGGAAAATAATACGGTTCCCTCTTCTACTTCATCACCAACAGAAACGTATACTTCCTTTACCTTACGTTCGGAATCCTTATTTATCTCTAAGGTCTCCTGTGGTTCTACCACACCACTGTAACGGTTATTGACTCCTGCTGACTGGTTCATGATTGCAGATACTTTTTCTACATATACCTTGTCTGCCGAATTTCCACCACTGCTCTTTCCTCTTAGGAAATAGAATCCTACTCCGGCTGCAACTACTGCAGCTGCAATAACTCCAATAATAATGCCTACCTTCTTTTTGCTCATCTGTCTCCTCCTGAATAATTCCTTTTTTCTGCCTTTTACCTGTAGAAGCTGCCGTTGGCAGTTTCTCAGGAATGCCTGACAATCGAAAAAATAGCCGTAAAGCTTTCATACTTTACGACTATTTTATCATTTTCTTATCTGAAATACAGCATGGATAATTCCTAAGATTCTTAAGAAATCATTAATTTCCTGACGAAATTTTTTGTAATTTATTTCAAAGGATATTTTGCAGTTAACTCTGATACGATTGCTCTTGCTTTTTCAGAAGCTGTTTCACCCTCTTTAATCATCATGGCAATTGCTTCTGCAATCTTATCCATATCCTCTGTATTCATGCCTCTTGATGTAACAGCTGCAGTACCGAGACGGACGCCACTGGTTACAAATGGAGACTTTGGATCATTCGGAATGGTATTCTTATTACAGGTGATATTTACAGAGTCTAATAATTTTTCTACTGCCTTACCTGTCAAATCATAATTAGTAAGGTCTACTAACATCAGATGGTTGTCAGTTCCGCCGGATACAATCCTGATGTCACGGCTTAATAATCCCTTGCAAAGTGCCTGGGCATTATCAATAATACCCTGCTGATATACCTTGAATTCCGGCTGTAACGCTTCTTTTAAGCAGACTGCCTTTGCTGCAATGACATGCATTAAAGGTCCACCCTGGATTCCCGGAAATACTGCCTTATTAAAGTTATATTTATCTGCTGCTTCCTGATTGCAGAGAATCATTCCGCCTCTTGGTCCTCTTAAGGTCTTATGGGTTGTTGTTGTTACAACATCTGCATATGGGATTGGGCTTGGATGAAGTCCTGCTGCAACAAGTCCTGCGATATGTGCCATATCAACCATAAGAACTGCACCACAGGCATCTGCGATTTCACGGAATTTCTTGAAATCAATGGTTCTTGCATATGCAGATGCACCTGCAATAATCATCTTTGGCTTACATTCCATTGCAATCTGCATAACATTGTCATAGTCAATGAAGCCTTCATCATTTACACCATAAGGCACAATATGGAAATATGTTCCGGAGAAGTTTACCGGACTTCCGTGTGTTAAATGTCCACCATGGTCTAAGTTCATTCCCATTACGGTATCACCCGGTTTTAAAATAGCAAACTGTACAGCCATGTTTGCCTGTGCACCGGAATGTGGCTGTACATTTACATAGTCACAGCCAAACAGCTCTTTTGCTCTCTCAATTGCCAGGTTCTCTACAATATCAACGCAGTCACATCCACCATAATATCTCTTTCCCGGATATCCTTCTGCATATTTATTGGTCATTACACTGCCCATTGCTGACATTACTGCCGGGCTTACCCAGTTCTCAGATGCGATCAGCTCAATGTGGCTGTTCTGACGGTCAAATTCTTTGGTAATGGCATCTGCAACTTCCATGTCCACTGCCTGAATATCTTCTAATGTATACATGTTTCTTCTCCTTCTCTATGTGATTTTCTTTAGGCGATTGCGAAAGGGGACAGCTTTTCTTTCAAAATTTTGCTATGAAAGGGGATTTGGAGTCTGCACTGAAATCCCGCAGTTCTAAAAGGCATGTTTTGCGTAACGCGATAAAAACATACACTTAAGAACTGCTGGCATTCCAGTACAAATAACTTCAAATACCCTTTTATATCTAAAATTTCAGAAAGTACATCTATCCAATTTCGCAATCGCCCAATATATTTACTTTGAGTATCATTATAAGTGATAGCCTGATTCAACGCAACTGTAATTTTACGCATTACCGTAAAAAAGTGCATTTTCAGAAATCTTTTCCAATTTCCTTTTCTAGGTGTCGTATTTCATATTATACTGCCACTTAAATATGGCAGTTCCAATGATTACAATATAGCCTGCAATACTGAGGACATCCGGTATCTGATCCAGGAACAGAATGCCAAGAAGTGCTGCAAAGACAATCTGGGTGTAATCAAAAACAGATATCTCTTTTGCCGGTGCTTTCGTATATGCTGTGGTAATGCAGATCTGTCCGCCTGCTGCACATACGCCAGCCAGCATAAGGCAGACAAACTGTGTCATGCTCATAGGCTTATATCCGATGATAAAAAATGGCAATGTGACAACACAGGAAAAGAGTGAAAAACAAAGGACAATAACCGGTCCCTTCACTCCCATTTTTCCCAATTTACGCACATAGGTATAAGCAATTCCTGCACCCAGTCCGCCCAGTGCTCCAATCAGTCCGTAAACAAACTGTATATCAAAGGATGGCTTAATGACAAGTAGTGCTCCGGTAAATGCCAGCACAACTGCTCCCCATTCTACTTTATTTGCCTTTTCCTTTAAGATAAAGGTTGACATAATAATTGCAAAGAAAGGCGATAACTTATTTAACATATTGGCATCTGCAATATTCAGCCGGTCAATGGCATAGAAATTACAGATTAATCCTACCGTTCCGCAGAAGCTTCGCATGAAGAGTCCGCCCCAGCTTTTCTTTGGTGCATAGAATGGCTCTTTTGCCCGGATGAGCAGAAAAGCTGCCACAATGGCAGCTACTGCATTTCGGAAAAAAGCCTTTTCCATCGTAGGCAGGTCTCCTGACAGCCGGACAAAAAATGTCATCAGTGCAAAGAAGAAGCCTGCTCCTATAATAAATAAAATTCCCTGTCTTTTTTCCTGTTTCATATGATTCTTTCTATTCTGCAAGCAGTTTTTCTACGCTTGCAAGTTTGACGCAAAGTACAAAAATTTTAGTTGCTGTCTCAAGTTCTTCCATAGTCGGGAAGCTTGGTGCAATACGGATAACAGAATCCTCCGGGTCTTTTCCATAAGGGAAAGGTGCTCCTGCCGGTGTCATAACAACGCCTGCTTCTTTTGCTTTGGCAACAACACTCTTTGCACATCCCGGTAAAGTATTAAAGCAGATGAAGTATCCACCCTTCGGGCTAATCCAGGAACCGATTCCAAGCTCGCCTAATTCATCCTGCAATGTTCTTTCTACCATTTCAAACTTCGGACGCATAATTGCTGCCTGTTTCATCATATGTGCATTGATTCCGTCAATATTTTTGAAATAACGTACATGACGAAGCTGATTAATCTTATCATGTCCGATGGTCTGCATCGTAAACTGTTTTTCAATGAACTCAAGGTTTGCCTTAGAGGTTACAATTGCTGCGATACCGCTTCCTGGGAAGCTTACCTTTGATGTAGAGCAGAATTCATATACCATATCCGGGTTGCCGGCTTTCTCACATTCGCTGATGATATCTAAAAGGTCATCCTGCTCATCTTCATAGAGATGATGTACTACATAGGCATTGTCCCAGTAAATACGGAAATCTTCTGCTGCCGGCTTTAATGCTGCCATACGGCGGACAGTTTCATCGGAATAAGTAATTCCCTGCGGATTGGAATATTTTGGTACACACCAGATTCCTTTGATGGAATCATCACTGCTTACCAGACGCTCTACCATATCCATATCCGGTCCTTCAGAAGTCATCGGTACATTTACCATTTCTACACCGAAAAATTCTGTTACTCCGAAATGACGGTCATAACCCGGTACCGGACATAAGAATTTTACTTTATCCAGTTTGCACCATGGTGTACTTCCCATGACACCGTGGGTAAAGGAACGGGATACGGTATCGTACATAACATTTAAGCTGGAATTACCGTATACAAAGACATGGTCAGGTGTGCTTCCTACCATATCTGCAATTAATTTTCTTGCTTCCGGAATTCCTTTTAATTCTCCATAATTTCTACAGTCTGTACCATCTTCTGCAATTAATTCACTGCTGCTGTTTAATACATCCAGCATCGGCATAGCAAGGTCGAGCTGGGTTGCTGCCGGCTTTCCTCTTGCCATATTTAAAGAAAGACCCATTCCCTTGTATTTTGCATACTCTTTTTCAAGACCTTCCTTTACCTTATACAATTCTTCTTTTGACATTTCCTGATAAGACTGCATCTTATTCCTTCCTCCTGTATCATTCATCATTTTCTTTTAACCAGTGAAGCCACTGGGCGATTTCTTTTTCTTTTCCATTGTCGGTCGGCTCATAAAATACCGAATCCGTCAGCCCGTCCGGAAGATACTGCTGTCTGACATAGTGATGCGGGTAATCATGAGAATAAAGATAACCCAGACCATGTCCTAATTTTCCGGCGGATTTGTAATGTGCATCCTTTAAGTGATTTGGTATCGGTGCCGTTTTGGTATGTTCTACCACATCCATCGCACGATTCAGTCCCATATAGGATGCATTACTCTTTGGTGCACTTGCCACATAGGCAACTGCTTCTGCAAGAATAATCTGTGCCTCCGGCATACCGATGCGTTCTACTGCCTGTGCTGCAGAAACCGCTACATTCAATGCCATCGGGTCTGCTGTACCAACATCCTCTGCCGCGCTGATCATGATTCTTCTTGCGATGAAACGGATATCTTCTCCTGCATATAACATTCTTGCGAGGTAATAAAGGGCTGCATCCGGGTCTGTTCCACGGATACTTTTGATAAATGCAGAAATCGTATCATAATGATTATCGCCTGCCTTATCATATTTCACTACACGCTTCTGGATACATTCCTGTGCCACATCGATTGTAATATGGATAAGTCCGTCTTCGCTTCGTGGTGTGGTTAAGATTCCAAGTTCAATGGCGGTAAGGGCTGCCCTTGCATCTCCATTGGCTACATCTGCCATGAATTCCAGTGCATCCTCATCGATGACTGCCTGATATGCACCCATTCCTTTTTCCTTATCAGTAACTGCCCGCACCAAAAGCTTCTTAATATCTTCTTTTTCCAGTGCATGCAGTTCAAAAATAATGGAACGGGATAGTAAAGCTCCATTGACTTCAAAATATGGATTTTCCGTTGTGGCACCAATCAAGATAATCGTTCCGTCTTCTACAAAAGGCAGAAGGTAGTCCTGCTGTCCTTTATTAAAACGATGAATCTCGTCGATGAAAAGAATCGTTTTCTTTCCATACATTCCCTGATTGTTCTTTGCCTGCTGCACCACTTCCTCCATGTCCTTCTTTCCTGCAGATGTAGCATTCATCTGAAGGAATTCAGCACTGGTGGTATTGGCAATCACTTTTGCCAGCGTGGTCTTTCCGGTTCCCGGCGGTCCATAGAAAAGAATAGAACTTAACTTATCTGCTTTAATGGCACGATATAACAACTTGTCCTTTCCGATAATATGTTCCTGCCCGACTACTTCGTCTAAGGTCGTGGGACGAAGTCTTGCCGCAAGGGGAGACTCTTTTTCCATATTCTGTTCCCGCATGTAATCAAATAAATCCATTTTTGCTCCTTGCATAATTTCAAAACGAATCTTGCATTTTTACTCTTATTTTTCTTCATTTTTATACTTTTTTGGTTTCAAAATGACATTTGAGCTTTAAAATAATTCATTTCATCCTAAGATACCATACCTTAATTTTCGCCTTTTGACAAGTCTATTCTGGTATTTTTTCTCGATTTTCCAGTGAAAACACACCAAAAATCCATTGAAACATTCTTTTTTCTCAAGGTAACTCAAATATCAGCTTATCTACCGTTACAAATTCATAACCCTGTGCCTGCAGCCGGTCAATAATCTCAAAGGCTGCCAGCATACTGCTGTCATAACCGTCATGTAATAAAATAATATCACCATCTTTGACATCCGTCATTACTTTATTGACGACTTTTTCCTTATTCTGCACCTCCCAGTCCCTTGGGTCTACATCCCAGAGCACCTCTATCATATTCATCTGACAGTCCAGATTCTTCTGGGTGCTTCCGAAAGGAGAACGCAAAAACTGCGGATATTCCCCGGTAATCTGATAAATGGCATCATTGGTCTTTCGAATCTGCTCACAGGCATCTTTCTTCGATAAGATGCCAAGGTTCACATGGGTATAGGAATGATTTCCTATGATATGCCCATCATCCTGAATTTTCTTTATCAAATCCGGATATGCCTCTGCTTTCTCTCCGATTACAAAAAAGGTTGCTTTGACATTGCGCTCCTTCAGCCCTTCCAGTAAATCTTTCGTACATTCCGGGCTTGGTCCATCGTCAAATGTCAATGCAACCTCTTTTATTCCACTTGTTTTCTTTATATTCATGCTCTCTGCATTTACCAGATGATTGACACGAATCCGACAGGCTCCGGCGGCAATTACCAATACCGCCAGTGCCAGATTCATCCATATCAATGCTTTTCGGATTCGACTCATTTTACACCGTTACTTTTCTGCTCTCCTGACAATATATGCAGCAACTGCATTTCTTATTATGTCAGGCTTGAACCATTTCAGGCGGTCGCCGGTTTTGCGCTGGCAGTCAGTTCTCCATCGGTAAGGTCGATAAGAATGGTATCTCCCTCTCTGACTTTATCTGCAAGAATCAATTTTGCAGCCAATGTCTCCACATATTTCTGCAGGAAACGTTTCAGCGGTCTTGCACCATATACCGGGTCATAACCTTTCTCGGTAATATAATCCTCGGCAGCCTTAGTCAGTTCCACTTTCAGTTCACGGTCTGCAAGACGTTTATTCAGATCTTCCATCAGTAACTTGATAATGTTGCCGATGTTGTCTTTGGTCAGCGGCTTGAACATAATAATTTCATCCAGACGGTTTAAAAATTCCGGCCGGAAGTTACCCTTCAGTTCTTCCATGACAGCTTCTTCTGCTTCCGGACGAATCTCGCCATTTTCGTCAATGCCCTCCAACAGATGCATGGAGCCTAAGTTAGAAGTCATGATAATAATGGTATTCTTAAAGTCTACGGTACGTCCCTGGGAATCGGTAATTCGTCCGTCATCCAGTACCTGAAGCAGTACATTAAAGACATCCGGATGTGCTTTTTCCACCTCATCAAAGAGGACTACGGAATACGGTTTCCGGCGGACTGCCTCCGTCAGCTGACCACCTTCATCATAGCCTACATATCCAGGAGGTGCTCCAATCAGACGGGAGACGGAATATTTCTCCATATACTCGCTCATATCGAGACGGACCATATTGGATTCATCATCGAAAAGGCAGCTTGCTAATGCTTTGGCAAGCTCTGTCTTACCTACACCGGTTGGTCCTAAGAACAGGAAAGAACCGATTGGCTTGCTCGGGTCTTTGATTCCGGCTTTGGAACGGATGATTGCTTCTGTTACCTTGGTAACGCCCTCGTCCTGTCCAATGACACGTTTATGCAGTTCTTCATCAAGGTGCAGTGTCTTATTTCGTTCGCTCTCAGTCAGTTTTGCTACCGGGATTCCGGTCCAGCGGGAGATAATCTTTGCGATTTCTTCTTCGCTGACACTTTCATGTACCAGTGATAAATCTTCACCTTTGACTTTTTCTTCTTCAATTTCCAACTGCTGCTGTAACTGCGGCAGCTTACCATATTTTAATTCTGCCGCTTTATTTAAATCATAGCTCTGCTCTGCCTGCTGGATTTCATTTTTCAGGCTTTCCAAATCCTCACGCAGCTTCTGGACTTTCTCTACGGATTTCTTTTCATTGTCCCACTGTGCCTTCTTATTCTGGAACTCACTCCGAAGCTCTGCTAACTCTTTCTGTAAGTCTGCCAGACGCTCCTGGCTCAGACGGTCATCCTCTTTTTTCAATGCAGTCTCTTCAATCTCTAACTGCATGACACGACGGTTCAGTTCGTCTAACTCGGTCGGCATGGAATCAAGCTCTGTCTTAATCAGTGCACAGGCTTCATCCACCAGGTCAATTGCCTTATCCGGTAAGAACCGGTCTGAGATATAACGGTTCGAAAGCACTGCTGCGGAAACCAGTGCACTGTCGGTAATCTTTACTCCATGGAATACTTCATACCTCTCCTTTAATCCACGCAGGATAGAAATAGTATCTTCTACCGTTGGTTCGTCTACCATAACCGGCTGGAATCTTCGTTCCAATGCGGCATCCTTTTCAATGTATTCCCGGTACTCATCCAATGTGGTAGCACCGATACAATGCAGTTCTCCACGGGCAAGCATTGGTTTTAAAAGCTGTCCGGCATCCATGGCTCCATCGGTTTTTCCTGCACCAACAATGGTATGCAGCTCATCGATAAAGAGGATAATCTGTCCTTCGGATTTCTTTACTTCATCCAATACTGCTTTCAGACGTTCCTCAAATTCACCACGGTATTTTGCTCCGGCTACCAATGCACCCATATCCAGTGCAAAGAGCTTCTTATCCTTTAATCCTTCCGGAACATCACCACGTACAATCCGTTGTGCCAGTCCCTCTACAACTGCGGTTTTACCTACACCGGGTTCGCCAATCAGTACCGGATTGTTTTTCGTCTTACGGGACAAAATACGCACTACATTCCGGATTTCTGCATCTCGTCCGATGACCGGATCCAGCTTCTGGTCTCTCGCCCTCTCTACCATATCATAACCATATTTATTTAAGGTATCATAAGTAGCTTCCGGATTATCGGAGGTCACACGCTGGTTGCCACGCACCGTAGACAGTGCCTGCAGGAAACGGTCTCTTGTAATACCATATTCCTTAAAAATTTCCTTTAATGCAGGGTTCGGATATCTTAATAAGGATAAAAACAGATGCTCTACAGAAACATAATCATCTCCCATCTGCTTTGCCTCATCCTCTGCACTAATCAATACCTTATTCAATGCCTGGCCGACATAAACCTGGCCGCCGGACACCTTGGTTCTTGCTTCCAGATGGCGGATTGCATTGTCTACAAAATGCTCCTTCTGGATTTCCATTTTCTCGATCAGTTTTAAAATCAGTCCATCTTCCTGCTGCAGTAATGCCACTAAAAGATGTTCCTGCTCGATTTCCTGATTGCCATATTCATATGCTAATTTTTCGCAATCCTGGATTGCTTCCATTGACTTCTGTGTAAATTTCTGAATGTTCATATCTTTCACCTCATTTCCCACTGTGCTATGAACGAATTCCTGTTATTTCTGTTTCCAAGCATAAATATAGCACGCATTATTAGCACTGTCAAGATGTGAGTGCTAAAATTTTCAGACAATTTTTGTTAATTACTATTTTTCTTATATTTAAAAGGAATTCAGCAGTCCTTTCAGCCCTTCCTCTTTATAAACTCCCTTATAATATGCAACTTCATCTTTTATCATCTCATCAATCACCTGCATTCCAAGAAGTTCCACCGGTGCCTTATCATCTGTAAGAATATAATCGCCCTTTTCATAGGAAACGGTATCTGCCAATACCTCTGTCATCATTCCCTTTAACTCCTGATTTTCAAGCTTGGAAATGTTGTTAGAAAGATTCTTTAAAATTTCTCCATTGTCGGATGCAAACAGTTCCCGGTTTGTAGAGCCTGCCACATCCACAGTATATTCTGTTCCAAATACACTTCCTATGGTGTCGGAAAGATACTGGTTAATATTTCCTTCTTTCTGCCCACGCATGTTCATATTCACCACCATTACGCCATTTTTATTTAAATGCTCTTTTACCAGCGTAAAAAATTCAACGGAAGACATCTGAAACGGAATCGTAATATCCTGATAAGCATCTACCATAATGACATCGTATTTCTTATCGGATGCATTTAAAAATGCTCTTCCATCATAAGTCGTTACCGGCACATCCTCCGAAAGTGAAAAATACTGTCTGGAAAGCTTTGTAATCTTCTCATCAATTTCAACACCTTCCACATTCATATCTCCAAAATATTTCCGGCACTGGGTTGCATAAGTACCGGTTCCCATTCCAAGAATCAGCACATCCATGTCTGATATTTCTTTGTCTTTTAACATAAGCGGTGCCGCCATGGCATAATCATAATACATGCCGGTCAGTTCATCCTGCTTCATATACACAGACTGCACACCGAATAACACATTGGTGGATAAGGACACCTTGTCCTGATTTTCGTATACCTGAAGATAGTTATATACGGATTCCCCCTCATAGGTCAGATTATTTTCCCAGAATGCAAATGAGTCGGAATATCCAAACCCGCAGCACAGTGCAAATATCAGAATAGATGCAACTATTTTCTTCTTTCCGGTATGCGCATTGATAAAATATACGATGGATAATGCCAGTAAAATTCCCGCAAAGATAAGAAATGTAACGGATGTTCCTACTGCCGGAATTGTCACAAAGGTTGGGATAAAGGTTCCAATGATGCTTCCGATGGTGTTAAATGCCCCTAAGGTACCTACTGTCTTTCCGTTGTCATCTAAATTATCAACAGAATATTTTACCAGGGATGGTGTTACCGTTCCCAACAGAAACAGCGGAAATACGAAAATTACCATGCAGGCTGCAAAAGCTGCAATAATCAGGAAATTATTATTTACCGCAAAGATTAAAAGGGCTGATATTCCTATGATAATATATTTTCCCACTACCGGAATTAATGCAATCCAGATTGCGGCAATGATAATTCTTCCATACAGTTTATCCGGGTTCGGTGATTTGTCTGCCGTCCTTCCGCCATAAATATTTCCCAATGCCATGGCAATCATAATGGTTCCGATAATGATTGTCCAGACTATCTGGGAAGAACTAAAATATGGTGCAAGTAATCTGCTTGCGCCTAACTCTACTGCCATCACTGACATTCCTGCAAAAAATTCCGTCAAATACAAAAATAACTTTTTCATATACACCTCTTTTATTTTCCTTCAATATCAATCATAAGATACTCCGACTTACATCCCGTTTTAAACTTAATCGCCCAGTCGGAAATTCCTGATGTTACAATAAAATTCGTATTTTCTCTCTGCTCATATCCATAGACACGGTCATCCGGTGTCATTTTCGTAAGATTCTCAATGGTCATCAGCGGGAATAGCTGTCCACCGTGGGTATGTCCGGAAAGAACCAGATCCACATTGACATTCTGCTGCGCTGCATAATCCTGTGGCTGATGGTCTAATACAATGGAGAATTTATCCGGATCAAGGTTTGCCGTCAGTTCTTCCATTGTGGCTCTTTTTTTCTGCATATTCTTCGGATTTATCCTGTCTTCCTATTATATAGAATTTATCCGCAATCAGTTCTACCTCATCCTGCAGAACATGTACCTGATTTTTTTCTAATTCCACTATCAAATCATTTCCATCATAGCCCCGGTATTCCGGCGGATAATATCCTTTATCATGATTTCCAAAGACATAATATACACCATAAGTCGTATCAAGCTCTCCTAATGCTTTGCAGCAGGCTATCATATCTTCTTTTGTCGTATCATCATCCACAAAGTCTCCCACAATCAGAACCACATCCGGGTGCTACTCCTCTATGGTTTTCATATGCTCGGCAAAGCCTTCCCCATGAAAAGTTGTCCCTACATGGGAATCTGCAAATACTGCCACCCGAAGGCTTCCTACTTCCTTATCCGTCTGAATCTGATAGTCCGTCTCCCATACATGATGTGCCAGATACCAGCCGCTTCCAAGATATCCTATGGTAAATACAAGTGCCACAGCTCCGGCATAATATCTTTTCAAAGATTTCTTCCGGCGTTTTTTATCAGTGCAAAAATTCCGTCACTGATAAGCCAGAATATAATCAGATGCAGAATGCATACTATAGCATACCATAGCATTCATCGAACCCCACGCTACCCAGAGTATTACGGTGATTCCACATACCAAAACCGCACTAATTAGGATGCGCAGCCACTTTTTTCCTTTTGTTATTTTATTCAGGAAACCAAATTTTCCAATCCGGTTTATCAGATAGATGATTCCTGCAAACGCACTGAAAAACAGTACTATCATTAGTATTGCCCACATCTTTTAAATCCTCATTCCATCCTTTTTATTCATTATCTGTTTATCCGTCTATCATTCATCTACTCATTTATCTGTTTAATCAATTTTATCAGCTCATCCACGTCTTCCATTGTCGTTGCCCAACTGGTTGCAAAACGAATTACCGTATGCGTCTCATCCTTTTTCTCCCAGAAGCTGAATTCAACTTTTTGCGCAAGCTTTTCCATAAATGCATTGTCTACCACACAAAATACCTGATTAGTGGGAGCATCCAGATAAAGCTCAATTCCATTTTCCTTTAAGCCTTCCCGAATCTTATCTGCCGTTGCAATTGCCGGCTCTCCGATATGCTCATACAAATCATTTTCAAATAAGACATCAAACTGGATGCCAAGTATCCGTCCCTTAGCAAGCAGTGCTCCATGCTGTTTTATAATGGTAAAGAAATGCGGAATAAGTCCTGGCTTCGGAAATACCACTGCCTCTCCAAACAATGCACCGCATTTTGTTCCTCCGATATAAAAGGCATCGCAGCATGCTGCAATATCTTCTAATGTCACATTATTCGCCGAACAAGCCAGTGCATAAGCCAGTCTTGCTCCATCTAAATAAAGTGGAATACCATTGCTGCGGCATACTTTACTTAATGCTTCTAATTCCTGCCGGTTATATAAGGTTCCATATTCTGTCGGCTGGGAAATGTATACCATTCCCGGCATCACCATATGATCACGGTTGCCATCCTCTTTAAATTTATTTAAGACTTCTTCTACCTTTTCTGCGCTGAGTTTTCCGTCTGTCTGCGGAATCGTCAACACTTTATGTCCACCCGCTTCAATAGCTCCTGCCTCATGGGAACTGACATGTCCGGTCTCTGCCGCAATCACTCCCTGATAGGATGCTAACAGAGCACCAATTACCGTGGCATTGGTCTGTGTTCCTCCCACCAGAAAATGCACCTCTGCCTTCGGTGCATTGCAGGCCTTCCGAATCTTTTCCCTTGCAGTTTCCGAATATTCATCCAGTCCGTATCCGGCACTTTTTATCAGATTTGTCTCCGCTAACTTTTTTAGAATTGCCGGATGAGCTCCTTCCATATAATCACTTGCAAACGCTAACTGTGCTGCCATTTTTCTACTTCCTCTCTCTATTCTATACTGACATAGATTCTTCTATGATTTTTCCTACTTCCTCCGGTTTGATTTCCACAATCTCTGCTATCTGTTCTAAGGTATAGCCCTTCCTGTGCATATTGGTAATTACTTTTTTGTTTGTTTCTCTTAATGTCTTTTCTGCAGCCTTTTCTGCTGCTCTTTCTTCTATTCCTTCACTCAGATTACACATCAGGTTCACTTCCTCTCTCAATTCTTCACTTACCGGAATCTGATATTCCAGTTCTATCATATTTAATTTTTCTTCTGCTTCTATTTCATTTGACAAAAGTGTGCTTATCAGCCGATGCAGCTCATAGCGTTCCTCTCTTTTGGGAACTTCATTTGTTACACCAAGCAATACAATATTCAAAAGGTTTATATTTCCTTCCCAGTCATATTCATTTACGATATCTTCTTTCATCAGATGAATATAACTCATCGAATTCATATCCATATTCATGCAAATCCAGATACTAAATACCCGTTTTATGTCACCATAATCCGAATGCCAAAAATCACGTTCCTTTTGGGATGAAATAAGCCTGCTTACATAGAATATCGCCCGGTTCTATGGGCACAACACCAACCTGTGGTTCTCCTTCAATATACGGTATCACATCCTTGGGATTCATACCTTTAAATTCATCCACGGTATTCACCAAAATATGCGCCAGAATACTTTTTTGTCCTAAGAGTCTTTTGGCACATTCATCATATTGTGCCCGATTTCTTGCCGCTTTTACTGCATTTGTAATTTCGCTGTTCAGGTTAATAGCCTCCTTTGTTTCCGATTCCTCTCTCAAACCCTTCACAAAGTATGCTCTATTGAATATCAATCCAATTTCATTATACGGTTCCATCCTATCAGACGCAAATAAATTTTTCATAAAGAACTCCCGGAACATCGTTTTTCCGATACTCCGGGAGTCTGCTATCTTTTCTTCTATCATATATTGTCTAAGTTTCTGATTACATCAGTTTACGGAATAAAGCTTTCAAATCCTCTACATTTGTATCCTTTGGATTGCCCGGTGCACAGGCATCAGCAAAAGCGGATTCTGCAAGGAATTCTAAGTCTTCTTCCTTTAACGCCTCTAATTTTGTTGGAATTCCAACATCTACAGATAACTGCTGTACCGCATCAATGGCTGCCTTTCTGTATTCTTCTACAGACATGTCATCTACGCCTTTTACACCCATTGCTCTTGCAATCTCACGATATTTCTCACCAGTGCATTCTGCGTTGTATTCCATTACGATTGGAAGCATCATTGCACAGGCAACTCCATGTGGAGTATCATATACAGCACCTAATGTATGTGCCATGGAATGTGCAATTCCAAGTCCTACATTAGAAAATCCCATTCCTGCAATATACTGTCCTAATGCCATTCCTTCACGGCCTTCTTTTTCATTGGCAACTGCACTTCTTAAAGATCTGCTGATAATTTCAATCGCTTTCAAATGGAACATATCAGTCATTTCCCATGCAGCCTTTGTAGTATATCCTTCAATGGCATGTGTCAGTGCATCCATTCCGGTGGAAGCTGTCAGTCCCTTTGGCATAGATGACATCATCTCCGGGTCAATTACTGCGATAACCGGCATATCATGCGGGTCTACACATACAAATTTTCTCTTACGCTCTACATCTGTAATTACATAGTTAATGGTAACTTCTGCTGCAGTTCCGGCTGTTGTCGGTACAGCAATAATCGGAACACAAGGCTTCTTTGTCGGAGCTACACCCTCTAAGCTTCTGACATCCTCAAATTCCGGATTTGCAATAATGATACCAATTGCTTTTGATGTATCCATAGATGAACCACCACCAATTGCAATGATATAATCTGCTTTTGATGCTTTAAATGCTTCCACACCATGCTGTACGTTCTGAATGGTAGGATTTGCCTTAATATCTGAATAGATTTCATAAGCAAGTCCTGCTTCATCCAATACATCGGTTACTTTGGATGTTACACCAAACTTAATCAAATCCGGGTCAGAACAGACAAATGCTTTCTTAAATGCTCTTGCCTTTGCCTCGTTTGCGATTTCTTTAATTGCTCCTGCGCCATGGTAGGAAGTCTCGTTTAACATAATTCTGTTTGCCATTTTATCTTCTCCTTTGTCCTTTATTGATACCTCTATTTTACCAATGAAAGCGACAAATAAAAAGTTACAAAAAGGCAACTCTGTCACTTGATTTTTCAATATCTGTCATGGACAAATTCCACTCTCAATCATCATCCGTCACCACTATATCATCTGCAATTTTTCAAATACTGCTTTCAGTTCTGCCGGCACCGCTTCCGTCAGTGCCTTTGCCAGTTCCCTCGGTGTAGTCTTCTTTCTTCCAAGCACCCACTGAATTGTCATATAAACTGAACCCTGGCAATACATTTCCAGAAGGAAATGAAGATGCTCCGATAATTTCTGTCCTGATTTCTTTTCTATTTTATCCGTATAAAACCGGGTAATCAGTTCAAAATCATGGTCTCTTAAGCAGTTCTGGCTGTCTGATTTAAATGCAGCCCGGAAAAATAATTTTTCCTGTTCAATATATTCAAATTTCTTTACCAGCCCCTCATATACCGTCTTTCCCTCTCCCATATGTTCAAAGGATTCTGCTAAAATTTTGTCAAAATACCAGTTTATCAGATCATATTTATCCTGAAAATGACGGTAAAATGTCTGTCTTGTCGTTCCGCTCAGTTCCACAATCTGCCGGACTGTAATCCGTTCTATCGGCATCTTCGCCATACACTGCTTCATGGCATCTGCCAGCCGGTATTTCATCTGTTCTGCTTTCTGAACATTCTGCCCCATGCCTTCTCCTCCACTTACTCTGCCAATCTACTATCGTCAGCATAGCACCAACCTGTGAAAAAGGCAACCTGACCCTTTTCGCCTATAAAGTTTTCCTGCGTTTCCAACGCCAGATTACAATAGAAAGGAGAACTGCCACATAATCCGTCAATGCCTGTCCGTAGATAACACCGTGCAGACCGAGCAATGCATTCAAGCCGTAAAGCACCGGAATCAAAAGTACGCCCTGTCTCAATATAGAAAGAATCGTTGCCGGAAGTGCATTTCCGGTAGACTGCATACAGTTCATATTCATAAATAAAATGCCAATGACCGGACCGGAAATCATATAAGCAATCAGCATTTCCACACCATAATTTATGACCTCTGTATCAGAAATAAACAGGCGGATAATCGGCTCCCGGAAAAAGAAAAACAGTGCTGTCGCCAATACACCTACAATCAGACAGCATTTCTTCGTATAACGTTCCACTGTAATAAAACGCTCCCTGTTCCCTGCACCGTAACTATAGCCTAATAACGGTTGTACTCCATTTGCCAGTCCCATCTGTAAAAATGTGATAAACATATTTGCCTTAAATACAATTCCAATAGCCGCTACCGGTGCATTTCCATATGCCACCAGAATCTGGTTTAAAATAATCGTAGAAATGCTCATCAATGCAGAAAAAATAGCTGTTGGAAGTCCTGCCGAGCATACCTGGGACAGAATTCTGTCCCCACATTTAAAATACCGGAATGCCATAGACATGTTCCTGCTCTTTCTACAGAAATACCAAAGATAATATACACTCGCCATTATATTTCCAATAGTCGTTGCAATGGCTGCGCCTGCTGCACCCATACCAAATCCACTGATAAATATCGGGTCTAAAATAATATTGGCCACGGTTCCTATCATACTTCCTGTCATAGCTTCCCGGCTGGCTCCGTCCGCACGCACAACAAAGCTTGCTGCCGCAGACCAGATAATAAACGGTGCACCATAAGAAATGTATGTTGTGTATCCTTTCGCCAGTTCATAAGTATCTGCATCTGCTCCAAACAATTGTAAAACCGGCTGCATTCCAACCAGTAAAATTGCAGCAAAAACAATTCCCACGATAAGTGATGCATAGGTAATAAAAGAAGAAACCTGCTTTACTCTTTTTTCCTTCTTTTCGCCCAATGCCATAGATGCCGCTGCGCTTCCGCCCATACCAAACATATTGGCAAATGCCATGAATAATATAAAAATCGGATTCGTCAGACTGACTGCTGCCACCTGCAACGGATCCCCTGTCTGCCCTACGAAAAATGTATCCGCCATATTATAAACGACAGTAACCAGACTGCTGATGACACTTGGAATTGCCATCTTTGCTACTGCCTTCGACACCTTCATGCTGCCCATTAATTCATTTTCGTCCATTGTAACCCTTCCTTTCTGCCGGTAAAATCTGCTTCCCAAAGACACTCATCGGCCTCTTGTAACTTTAAATTTCTCATTCCAGATTCCGAAGCATCTTCTCGGCAATTCTTAAAAATTCTTTTCTTTCTTCTTCCGTAATTCCCTGTAATAAAAGTTCTTCCGATTCCGTAATTTCCTTTCGCAGAATATGTTCAATCTTCCGCGCCTGTTCTGTAAAAACAATCTTCTTATATCTTCCATCCTCTGATTCCGGCACCCGGCAGATTAGTTCTGCCTGCTCAAGATTCTTTAAAGTCTCTGTTGCAGTAGACGGACGCAAGCCAAATTCTTCCTCAATCTCTTTCTGGTATACCGGATGGTTTTCTGATTCCACCAGAATATAATTTAAGATGTTACCCTTTGCTCCGCTGATTCCGATAGATTCCTGTATTTTCTTAGAACGTCTGCGGAGCCGGTTGGATATTTTATTAATTACCTTTCCTGTTTCCATGGCAAATCTGTTCCTTTCTTTAAACTTATTACTATTTCTAATTAGTTCGGTTCCTAAGTATTTTAGCCAGATTTTATTCCATTGTCAACTTTCTATTTTATCTACTCTATTTCTTCATGCATAATATTCCTTTTCCCGGCTCATGCTAATGCCGATATATAAACTTTTTCTTAGGCGATTATAGAAAAAGAAGTAAAGAATTTTATTTCCAAATTTTAAATATAGAAGGGCATTGGAAGTAATTTGTGCTGAAATGCCCTTCTATAGTAAAAATTTTGAAAGAAAAATATATCTTTTCGCAATCGTCCAAAAAATTTTCTATAAAAGGAGATTATCGTATGGGAAATAACATGGATTTAAATTATGAAATGTTCTGCTATCAGTGTGAACAGACAGCCGGTGGCAAAGGCTGTACAAAGCTTGGCGTATGCGGAAAGACACCGGAAATTGCCAACCTGCAGGATTTACTTATTTTTCAGATAAAGGGAATCAGCTGCTACGGAAAAGTGCTGGTGGAGCAGGGACAACATATGGACAAATCGATTGTAAGCTTTATTGAAAATGTACTTTTTACGACACTTACCAATGTAAATTTTGATGCAGATGTACATGTGGCACTGCTCCGGCAATCACAGCAAATCAAAGAAGAGCTTCACAATTTGGTAGGTGAAATTTCGAATTCCACACTCCATGCCACCTATCATCTGCCGGATTCAAAAACGGATATGTTAAAGGATGCTCCTATGGCGGGCATTATGTATGACAAATCCTTAGACCCAGACATCCGCTCCCTCCGTCAGACTATTCTCTACGGTTTAAAAGGTATCAGTGCCTATGGTCATCAGGCAAGAGAATTAGGTTACTTCAGTGATGAAGTGGATGACTTTTATATACTGGCATTAGAAGCCATTACCGATGACCGGCTGACTGTCGAAGACCTGATCCGTCTGACCATGCGTACCGGTGAAATGGCTATTGAAGTCATGAAAAAACTGGACGATGCCAATACCACTATTTATGGCAATCCTTCCCCGCATAAGGTAAATGTTACTATTAAAAAAGGGCCATTTATCATTGTCTCCGGCCACGACTTAAATGATTTGGAAATGCTGTTGAAGCAGACGGAAGGCACCGGCATCAACATCTATACCCATGGTGAAATGCTGCCCTGCCACGGTTATGATGGACTGAAAAAATATTCTCATCTTGTAGGTAACTTCGGTGGAGCCTGGCAGGATCAGCAGAAACAGTTTGACAACATTCCCGGCTGTATCCTGATGACCACCAACTGCCTGATGCGCCCGAGAGATTCCTACAAAGACAGGATTTACAGCACGAATGTAGTAGGCTGGGATGGTGTAAAACATGTCGGTCGGAAAGAAAATGGAGACAAAGATTTCAGTGAAATCATAAAACAGGCAATTGAACTTGGCGGTTTTCAGGAAGACCAGCCGGCAAAAGAGATTCTGGTAGGTTTCGGACACCACGCTGCCTTAAGCTATGCCCCACAGCTTGTGGAAGCTGTTAAAAGCGGACAAATCCGCCATTTCTTCCTTATCGGCGGCTGTGACGGTGCCCGTCCGGGTCGAAATTACTACACTGACTTTGCCCAGATGGTTCCATCTGACTGTATGATTCTAACGCTTGCCTGCGGAAAATACCGTTTTAATAAACTGGATTTTGGTGAAGTAGCCGGACTGCCACGTCTTTTGGATGTGGGACAATGTAATGATGTCTACTCTGCCATCCGCATTGCTACTGCGCTTGCAGATGCTTTTGAAACGGACGTAAACGGACTTCCACTGTCACTGATTATATCCTGGTATGAACAGAAAGCGGTTGCTGACCTACTTGCCTTTTAAGCCTTGGCATTCATGATATTTATTTAGGTCCAACGCTTCCTGCCTTCATCAGTCCAAATGTGCTGCAGTATCTTACCGATACCTTCCACCTGAAACCAATCAGCAATGCTTCCGATGATATCAAAACCTGTCTGAAACAGAGCCTGTAAACAAAAACCTCCTTACCAGTTTTCTGGTAAAGAGGTTTTTATTTATGCAAAATCTATTTTCCTGTCTGATTTGCAATGCAGACGCAATACCATTTATCATCTGTCTGACTGACATCATGATTACAGTTGATAATCGGATGATTCAGGTCATTTGGTGGAATGTAACGCACCACACCGATTCTTCCATCGGACATCTGTACCTTTACATCCCGGTAATTTTCCACCATATTTTTCACAAATAAGTCTACCAGGCGTTCATCCAGTCCCGGAAATTCACCCTTTTTAAATTTCTCCAACACATCAAAAGGAATCATGGATTCCTTATAACTTCTCTGGGAAATCATGGCATCATACACATCGGAAATGGCGGTAATCCTTGCCAGCAGAGAAATCTCATCTCCTGCAATCTGATCCGGATAACCCTTTCCATCCAGCCGCTCATGATGATGTCTTGCCGCTAACCGGATATCTTCATCTACATTATCCCAAAGCAGCTCATATGAATAAACGGGATGAGCTTTTATGATTTCAAATTCTTCTTCCGTAAGTCTTCTTGGTGCATTTAAGATTTCTTCCGGTATCTTCGTCTTTCCGATATCGTGCACTAATCCGGCGCATACCAGCTTTTTAATCACCGGTTCCGGAAGCTTCAGCCACTGCCCGATAACACCATTGGTAAATGCTACGTTCAGGGAATGGCGCTGCAAATTCTCATCCATCTCTCTCGGTGCATCAATACACTGAAATATTTTAGGGAAATCCAATACCTTAATCTTAGTAAAAATATCCTTTGTAACAGTCTCCGTTGCTTCCACATTAATTTCGGAAGCATTTCTGGTTACAGAAAAAATACTGTCTACATCGTTTTTTAATGCTGTATAGCCGACTGCTTCTTCGTATACTCTCTGCAATGCAGCTCTTGGTGCTTTTCCACTGTTGAGAATTTCCTGATAAGTTTCCTCACTGGTTGTAATATATCCACCACGTTCAAACTTGGAAAGTTTATCTAACCGGTCCTGTGTCAGGACTTCGCCCCGTTTCAAAAGCAGCACCGAACCTCTGTCATTATAAATATCTCCGGAAAGTTCCAGGCCTTTCCATAAAAAATCAATTGGAATTTTTCTAAGTCTCATTCTGTCACTCCGCCCTTATATATTCCTGTCACGAATCATCATGCAGCCATACTCTTCTGTCTTAAGATTTGCATTCTGTATCCGGACAATCCGATATGTCTTCTGTAACATTGTATCTCCAAGTTTCACGCAAATCCGCAGTTCCGTTCCAACTGTCCCGCTTCCTGCCATTGTCTGAATCAGAATTCCATTTCCACTGATATTACAGGTTTCCATTTCAATTGGCTTCTGCAATTCAATTAATGTTCCATCCACAATAACAGATTCTATATATCCCTTTTCTTTTAAGGGATAACGGGCATGCTTCCGCTTCTCACCATTCTTACTCCTGCCCAGCTCGATTTCTACTTCATTGGCAATTATAACCTTCCGAAGATTACCGGTAGCTTCTACCAGGCTCCCATTCGGTCCAAATATGATAACCGTCACTGCATGCTCCATCCGGTTGTCCAGGCTTCCTGCACTAACCTTTACTACTTTACGGATCGGATCATAAGATTTAATTCTTGTATCTAATACCCTCTTCCCGCCGGCAATTTCCTTTACAATAATCCGGCAGCCATTTAACTCCATCATTCCTGCCATAATTTGCATTTCTCCCTGATACTGTTGTTCACCTATTATCCATATCTCATTTCTGTTTGATATATTTTATCACGCCTATCCCGGTTTGAAAATATTTTTACCAAAAATAATAGTATAAAACCAGTTGCACAATCAGTATAAATGGCATTCCTATTACAAAGTACCAATGTTTTGTCTTATGACGGAACAGATACATACCTGCCCATGTCCCAATGCTTCCTCCCAGTATGCTTACCAGAAATAATGTTTTTTCCGGAATACGCCATTTATGACAGATGGCTCTGCGTTTATCTATTCCCATGACGGATAGCCCGACAATATTTGCAATTATTCCATATGCAATTGCTATTTTCTGAATTGTATTCATTCTTTTCTCCTTTTTCAAATATTAATTTTTGGCAATTGCAAACGGAAATAATCTTTGCTGGAAAATATTACGGAGATTTACAGCGGATTATCTTTATCCGTTATGAAATGCCAGCAGTTCTTAGAATGCGTGTTTTTCTTGCATATAAACTGTCTTTCCGGTTGCTTTGACTGAATAGCTGCACTGTCCGTCGAAAACAGATGCCGCATAACGCCTGCAAGGGGCACAGGGAATTTCGGCATAATTATACTTTCATCTGGCAACCGGCACAAATTCACGTCCATGTTCAAATGTGCCTCGCTGGTACATCCCTGTACCAGCGTTGCCTGTTGCCAGATGAAATTCCCAGTGCCCCTAACAGCCCTTATCAGGCATCTGTACTTCGACGAACCGTGTAGCTATTCTGGCAAACATTGGAAAGACTGTTTTCATAACCAAAAGAAAAACACGCATTTTAGAACTGTGGTATTTCATAACGAAAGATAATCTGCTGCGAATCAACGTAATATTATTGTAACAAATCTCTTCTATCCTTTTGCAATCCCCGGATATTAATTTTTAAACAACGCCCAAATGTAAAAATCCCCTCTTCCAAATCAGAAGAGGGGAAATCATTTCTGTTACTTATGCATTCTTCTTTGCAAAGCGTGTTTTGAATACAAACCACAGCTCCGTTGCAATACAGATAGAAGAATAAGTTCCGCTCACAATACCTACCATAAGAGGAAGTGAGAAGTCTTTAATAGATGCAACTCCAAGGATATAAAGCAGGAATACCATTACAAAAGTTGTAATTGAAGTATTTAAGCTTCGGGAAATTGTCTGGGAAATGGAGCGGTCAGCTATTTCGGTTAAGCTTTCCTTATCCACATTTCTTACCAGATGCATATTCTCACGGATTCGGTCAAAGATAACGATGGTATCATTGATGGAATATCCGATGATTGTCAGCATTACTGCAATAAATGTGCTTCCTACAGACAGCCGCAGCAGAGAGTAACAGGTTAAAATAACCAATACATCATGAATCAGTGCTAAAATAGCAGAGGTTGCAAAACGAATGTCTTTAAACCGGAACCAGATATAAACCAGCATACAGATTGTTGCAATTACTACTGCCCAGACTGCATCTTTTGTCATTTCACCACTGATCGTGGAACTGATATTAGTAGAGGAAACAGTTGAAGTATCTACACCAAGATTTTCTTCTAATGTAGTATTTAACTGCTCTCTTTCGTCCAAATCAAGGCTTCTGGTCTTAAATACAACCTGTGTACTTCCTTCTACCTTCTGAGCCTGTACACTGGAATCTCCAGTCACATCCTCAATCAGAGGAATTACTTCAGAATCTAATTCTGCAAGAGTATAATCTTTACCCATATCTACGGTTGTAGATGTACCACCGACAAATTCAAGGCTTAAGTTCAATGCGCCCTTGCCATTGGCTTTGTTTACGCCCATTCCCACAAATCCGGCAATGATAATTACTGCTGAAACAATAAAGAATACGTGGCGTTTTGCAATAAAATGCATTGGACGGCGGTCTTTCTGTCTTCCATAGAATTTTGCATCACGGAAACCAATTACATACAGTCCATGTAATACCAGTCTTGTTACAACTAATGCGGTAAACATAGATAAAACGATACCGATTGCCAGTGTATAAGCAAATCCTTTTACGAAACCGCTTCCCTTAAATGCCAGCACTGCTGCAGCAATCAGGGTGGTGATATTTCCGTCTAAAATTGCAGATAACGCTTTCTGGAATCCGGTCTTAATCGCTGTCGAAACAGTCTTGCCGGATGCAATTTCTTCCCTGATACGGGCGAAGATAATAACATTTGCATCTACCGCCATACCAATGGAAAGGATGATACCTGCGATACCCGGAAGGGTAAGTGTAATTTCAAAAAGATAAATAACTGCAACTACCATTGTAGTATAAATTCCAAGTGCTATGGTTGCTGCCACACCGGAAATCCAGTAGTAAGCAATCATGAATACCGCAATCAGGGCAAGACCGATTGCTGCTGCCTTTAATGCCGTTGAAATTGCTTCTGTACCAAGCTGTGCTGCCACTATCTGGGACTGTAACTCAGATAACTCTAAGGAAAGAGAACCGATACGGATATTAGAAGCTAAAGTCTCTGCTTCTTCATAGGAACTCATTCCATCGATTACTGCGCTTCCGCCGGTAATTGCTTCTTTTACACGAGGTGTACTGATTGCCTCATCATCGTATACAATTGGGCAGACCTTTCCAACGTTGGCAGTGGTTGCATCTGCAAATTTCTGTGCGCCTTCATCGGTAAGTGTAAGCTGGACCACATACTGCTTGTTGCCAAGGTTGTCCTGCTGTGTTGCAGCCTGTGCATCCTTTACATCATTACCAGTCATGTAAACATTTCCGTCCGGATCCCGGAACTCTAAGGAACCCGGTTTTCCAAGTTCGTCCAGAATCTTGTTTGCATCCTTTACTCCTGGAATTTCAACGGTGATACGGTCATCACCTTCCTGATATACAGATGCTTCTGTACTGTAGCCTTCCACACGCTTCTGAAGCTTGTAAATAGTATCCTTCATCTGCTCGGAAGTCGGATTCTCGGATTCCACCTGATATGTGATGCTGACACCACCTGCCAAATCCAATCCAAGCTTAATGTTCTTATCTTCACCCTTTCCGGTTGAAGATAAGATGATAGACGCATAATACGACAGTCCTGCTAAAACCAAGAGAACTGCAAGTAATATGGCTACGCCCTTACTTTTCTTCATTTTTTTCTTCCTTTCTCCTGACTTAAATTTCCGCCTCTGCGGCTTTTATCATAATTGCGCATTCCACACGTTTCTTCTGTAATGCACAACCAATGTCATAGGTATTATGAATATCACCATGGAAATTATAAGAGTTCGCTGCACATCCACCGCTACAGTAGAATCTTGCAAAACACTCTCTGCATTTTTCCTTGGAATAAACATTACAGCTCTTAAAGGAATCCCGGATATCGGTACGTTTTAAGCCTTCAAAAACATTTCCCATCAGGAAATCTTCATTTCCAACAAACTGATGACATGGATATAAGTCTCCCCAAGGTGTTACTGCCAGATACTCGGTTCCGGAACCACATCCGGAAAGTCTCTTGGCAACACAAGGACCGCCCTCCAAATCAATCATAAAGTGGAAGAAGTTGAATGCTTTTCCTTCTTTTTTCCGTTTTACCATCTCTTTTGCCAGTGCATCATATTCTGCAAAAAGCTGTGGCAGGTCTTCCTCACGGATGGCATAATCATCTGTCTCCTGTGCCACAACCGGCTCTACGGAAATCTGCTTAAATCCAAGGTCTGCCAGATGCAGTACATCCTTGGAAAAATCTAAATTATGATGGGTATAGGTTCCACGCACATAGTAGCGTTCCTGATTTCTGCTGTCTGCAAATTTCTGGAATTTCGGAACAATCACATCATAGCTTCCCTGTCCGCCGCGGAATGGACGCATATAATCATTGACTTCTTTTCTTCCATCAATACTTAATACAACATTGTCCATCTCTTTATTGGCGAACTCCATGATGTCATCATTTAAAAGAACACCATTCGTGGTCAGTGTAAACCGGAAATTCTTATTATGTATTTTTTCCTGCTCTCTTCCGTATGCCACTAAATCTTTTACCACCTGGAAATTTAAGGTAGGTTCTCCACCGAAGAAGTCCACCTCTAAGTTCCGGCGATTGCCGGAATTGGCAATCAGGAAATCCAATGCAGCTTTTCCTACTTCGTAGGACATTAACGCACGTCTGCCGTGATATTCTCCCTCTTCTGCAAAACAGTATCTGCAGGCAAGGTTACAATCATGGGCAATATGCAGACACAGTGCTTTTACTACAGTAGGACGCTTTGTTACATCACCGATGTATTCTTCATAATCATCCGGTGTGAACAAATCTCCGTTCTTCTGCAATTCCTCTATCTCTTCAATTGCTTCTTTTATCTCCGCCTCATCATAGGTCTTATTCAGTCTCTGTATGATTTCTTCACGGCTTGTCTCTTCCCACAATGCAATGACATCATAGGTCAAATCATCCACAATATGGATGGCGCCGCTGTTTACATCCAGGACAATATTATAGCCGTTGTTTTTATACTGGTGAACCACTACAATATTTCCTCACTTTCTTACAACATTATAACGACCGTCCGCGCAGGCGTACGGTCGTTTCGTTCGTTCTCAATCTGAACTTTTGGTAATTATTTGCAATGCTCGCAAGTCTGGTTTCCTACAGTACAGGAAGTCTTGCATGCTGACTGACAAGATGTCTGGCACTCGCCGCATCCGCCCTTCTTTACTGTATTCTGTAACTTTCTTGTATTCAGGGTCTTAATATGTTTCATCTCGTTATCTCCTTTCGAAAAAATACCTCTAGTTAGTATAACACATAGTCTTTCATAAGAAAAGCACTTTTTTTAACTGAGCATTCCGCCCACAGTTCCCGAAGCAGTGCATAAAATCAGTGTTGTAAGGATGTGCTGCATCCCGGAATCCAGTCCCTTTTTCAATATCAGGGACACAATGAGCAGCACCGCAAAATATAATAGCCCCATCACGGCTCCCCACAGATATTTCCGGCTCTTCTTAATCTTTCCAATGATGAAGCCGCCGACAAATCCCACTACAATATAGCTTATGATAATGCTGATATTTACCGCAGCTTCGCTTAATTCCATTTTATATAAGACTGCCGCCAGAATAAAAAGCAGTATTCCCGTCAGAATATACATGACCAGCAACACTTTGCCCATTGTCGTAAAAAGATTTCCTTTTCCTGCCACCTTCTCTTTTCCCATATATCCTCCATCCATCTTCGTACCCTGCGTCTGTATCCGTAACTTATTTTTTATATCATGTTCCGGATACATTTTCGCTTTGTACTATATATGAAAAAAAGATTTATATTATGTATAAAAATGTCTCCTGCCGCTTAACTTTCCAATCACGGATAAAAATACCAGAAATGCCGGAATATTTTTCCATCCTGTTTTATCTTCTCTGTTTCCTGAAAGCCAAGTTTATGAAGCAGTCCCAACGATGCTTCATTCCCCGGCTCCACCAGACAGTCAATTCTTCGAAATTCAAGATTATTTTTTACCCATGCCATGATTGCCTGACAGACCTCATATGCATAACCCTGCCTCTGGTATTCCGGTGCAATGACATAGCCCATCTCAATAATTTCTTCTTCTCCTAGCATGCGATAGTCGATTCCGGCTCTTCCAATCAGCCGGTGGGTATCTTTTTCCCTTACCAGCCACATGCCATATCCATAGTAGCCATACATATTTTCAATATATGCTCTCTGGTACTCCTCCTCTTCCTGCCTTTCGTAAAGGGGCTCGATATAATCGGTGATTCCCTTCTTATTATATAAATCAAATAAATCGTCCATGTCATCTAACGTAATCTCTCTCAGATAGCACCGCTTTGTCTCTAGTATCCGCCACGGCAAATGATGCTTCCGCTGAAATGTCCGAAGTAAAAATTCTGTGTCCACTTCTTCCAGTCCAAGAAGCAGCATATCCACATTGCTTAAAGGCATCTGTTTTGAAAAATCCGGTACTTCATAGCCAATGATGGTAAGCTGGTCTGAGTCTGCATCTGCATCCTTTTTCGCCCATGCCACTTCTTCCGGTTCTGTTGCAAGCAGCATACATTCCTCCGGCTTTACATGATGTCCGCTCAGGAAAAATGTGATATCTTTTTCCAAATCAGCATCTGTAAAAAGAAGTTCCACTTTTTTCTGCTCTGACAGTTCTTTTTGTAGGAAGCTAATGCATGTTTCTCTTCTTCAGAAATTTTTTCTTCTAATGTTTCTTTTCGTATGATACAGTTCCAGTTTACAGTATTCCAGTGACACATATTTCCTTCTCTCTTTCTTTACAAAAAAGCCTTTTTCCGCTATAGTAGAACTACATTCTGTTATGCAGGATGAATTCAATGAACAGAAATGAGGTATCTTACAATGGCTCAGAATCCTATTATTACATTTGAAATGGAAAACGGAGATATTATGAAAGCGGAATTATATCCGCAGGTTGCTCCTAACACAGTAAATAACTTTATCAGCCTTGTCAACAGGGGATTTTATGATGGACTTATCTTCCATCGTGTCATCAACGGTTTTATGATTCAGGGTGGTGACCCGGAAGGAACCGGAATGGGCGGTCCAGGATATGGTATCAAGGGTGAATTTGCACAGAATGGCTTTGCCAATGACTTAAAGCATTCTGCAGGCGTTCTTTCCATGGCTCGTTCCATGATGCCAAACTCTGCCGGCTCCCAGTTCTTTATCATGCATAAGGATGCTCCACACTTAGATGGTGCTTACGCTGCTTTCGGTAAAATCATTGAAGGCATGGATGTGGTAAATAAAATTGCAGAAGTTGCAACCGACTACAGTGACCGTCCAATGGAAGACCAGCGAATGAAAACCGTTACCGTAGAAACCTTTGGTGTTGATTACGACGAACCGGAAACCGTATAATGCCATCGCAACAGCCGTATCAGTGTATACACTGGCGCGGCTGTTGTTTTTTTGCAAAGCTTCTCTTTTTATTCTTTCAGTTTCCGGTAAAGCTTCTGTACAAACTGCACATCCTCTCTGGTAAGTTTCTTATGGCTATACGCTGCCACTTCAAGAATCTGAAGATAACGCTCCTTTTCTTCCATGCTCCAGCCCCCATAATTTAAAAGCTGTTCCCTGAATGTCCGGTCGGATTGTACTTTTGCATTTACAATGCCCTTCCGCCGTAAAATGCGATAAATCTGGTTCGAATTCCAACGGATGATACGCTTGTAACTATGTGTTCCCTTCTTCCGTTTTCCTTCTATCTCTCTTAAGTAATACCAGATACCTGCTGCAAGAAGCAGAATTATGATTACCACAACAATCAAAATGACCTTTAAACGGCTTTCCTTTTGATTCTGTTTTCCTGCCTTATTGCCATCCTGCATGGAATTTTCTGTATTCCGGTTTTCCGTGCCCTGATTTTCCGTATCCGGGTTTTCTGTATCCGGGTTTTCTGTATCCTGACTTTCTGTATTCTGATTTTCCGTATTTTGCATTCCGCTGCCGGATAAATCCGACTGACTGTCATCTTTGGAACTGTCCTGATAATCACTTCGCTCCAGCGTAATTAGGTCTGCTGTTCTGCCATCATTCATCCGGATGGTAATGCTGTCACTTTCCTGCTGAATCTCCAGACGGTCAATGCCGGTTTTATTTCCCGGCGTCATTTCCACCGGCACCCAGCCAACACTGTCTATATAGATTTCCGTCCAGGCATGTGCCTGATTATCAAGAACCTCTGCCGTATAATTACCATCACTGTCCTTCTTAAACTTCGATGTACTTACAGCATAGCCGCTGACATACCGTGCCTTAATTCCCATCTGCCGCAGAAGCAGTGTTCCAGCACTGGCAAAATGCTGACAAAAGCCTTCCTTCGTATCAAACAGAAAATGTTCTGTTACATCCTGTCCCCATGGCACATTGTCCAAATCCAGATTATAGTTACACTTCGCCAGTTCCCGTTTCACCAGATAGACTGCATAGATTTCCTTAAAGTTATAAATATTATCATAATAAGTACCATTCTCAGTAAATCGGTTATCTACAAAATCCGAATAATCTCTTTCATACTCCGCTTCCAACTGATTTCCCAGTTCCCGGATTCTTGTGAGATTTTCCGGCACATACGTATATTTTTCCGTATACTCATTATATTTCTTTATAAATGCCCATTCGTCTTCCGGTAATTTGCTGTTAAACCCAGCCAAATCATACCGCCAGCTATTCATATTCTCTATAATTTCATTTACTTCCGATTCGCTCAGTGTCTCATTCCGGTCCACATAAGCACCATCTGCCAAATCTGCTGTAAACAAAGCATTCATATAAAGATGTGACATGCTGTTTCTTATGGTTCCGTCTACTTCCAGAACGTCATTGCCATTTCGGAGCACAGTACGGTCTCCATCCATAAGAACCCCGGCGGGCTGCCGTTCATCCTGATAATAGCTTGCCAACGTATAGTATGGCAGGTATGCATAGGGGTCTTTCTTATCAAAATACTGCACCCGGTAAATGGTATCCCAGTAATAGGTATAATAGCTCTGGGTATATGCCAGAATATTCTGTACCTGTTGTCCCGCGGTCTGTTCCTTAAGACTGCTGTCTGCTTCCTGCATGGCAGTCACAAAATCACTGGAATCATAAGTCTTCCAGCTTCCATTTTTGTAATAATCGCCTACATAACCTCTTAAATATACCGTATCATCCGGTATCTGATAAGCAGTCACTTCCATAACCGGCTTGTCCTCAAATTCCGGTGCCATATTGCTGACCCGTCCCGGCTGATGGAAGGAGAAAATATCTTTACCAAAAGGAATTTCTGCCAAAAGATTGGCAGCTGTCATTGCCATTTCTGTTACCATATCCTGTGCAGTTTTTTCAATTTCACTTCTTCTTGCCACCATTTCTTTGGCTTTCGGTTCTGCCACTCTAAATACCAGCGAAGAAACAGCTACCGCCACCACCAGAAAAAGGCATACTGCTTTCTGTCTTAGATATTCCAACTGCTTTAATTCCACCCGGCCGGCAGCCCGGTAACCAAAGCTTCCTGCTGCAGCCAGTGAGAAACAAATCAATGCCCGCTTTGATGGTGCATAGCCCACCGCAAAATCCAGCATTATAAGGAGTAGCGGTGGAATCAACACTCCAGCCAGCCGTTTTCTTACCACCAGAAAATAAATCTGCAGAATAGACAAGATAACTAACAGCCATGCTGTTACTTCTACCACCGGATTTAAATCAAGATACCGTTCAAATCCGGATACAATCTGCACATTATAGTACATATTGATTTTCTGCACTACCAGCCGGATCAGTCCTGCCAGCCCTGGGTAAAGCTCTTTCCGGCTAAGCACCAGTCCCACCAGCAGTTCTCCCACAGGCAGCAGCCACTTGTCCGCCTTCTTAAAATAGGAAAAAGAAAACGTCAATGCTGCCGCAGAAACAGAAACCCATATCAATACAGGCTTTCCAAACCGGTTAGTCAGAAAGATGTCTCCAAATATAAAGAACATGGAAAGCTCCCAAAGTACAGCCAGCAGGCTCTGCATTCCCACACGCATGACCTGCGGCGGCAATGCAATTTTTCCTGCCCGCCGTCCTTTCTGCGAATACCGTATGTTTCCAGTCTTTTTCATAACCGATGCATATGTTTTCTTCTTTTTTCTCATACTCTAATCTCCGCTTTTGCGAAATCTTCTATTTCCGTTCCTGCCACAATAAGTTTTCCTGCAAGGTTCATTTCTATCTTTGTAACTGCTGTCTCACCCCGGTATTTCTCCTGATATAAAAGTGCAATATCCATCTTTTCCCGGCTCTGAACCGCTCCATACAAAAGCAGAATAAAATAATATACCTTCTCTTCCTTATCTACCCTTACCCGGATGAGGTCATGTTCCTTTTCATCATACCATGCGATATAATGAGGGCACTGTTTTTCCACCAGTCCAAAAGAAATCGAAATTACCATTTCAAAAAAGTGGTTTCTCTGCTTCTCCGTCTCTTTCTGCCCTCCGCTGATGTCAAGAAGAATCACCACCGGACAGCCCATCGGCTGGCTGTTTTCCCGCACCATTAATTCCTCTTCTTTTGCAGATAACTTCCAGTGGATATTCTGGATTTTATCTCCCGGCTGAAAGGAACGGATCTGAAATACCTCAGATACGTCATCTCCCCCGGTTTTATCATCATGTACTTCCGATTCCCCCTGAAAATACCGGGATGCTAATCCCACCTCTATCATTACCGGCATTATCTTTGGCATAATGGAAAGTCATTCCTCATAGCGCACATACCTGGTCAGATAGCCGATTCCAAGCAGACCATAAAATCTTACCCGAACCAGCCGGAATGTATAATTTCCACTGCTTTTTGCTGCTACCTCCACGCTCATCCGGCTGCTGCTCTTTGCATCCGCTGCCGCCTGTATGGATAATATTCTTTTTTTCCTGCCAAAAGAATTCCGGTAATCCATCCGGTATACTACCTTCGGCAATGGCAGCCTGCTCCGGTTTTCCGTCACCGCACAGATCATAACGCCTTCTTCCTGCTCTGCCATAACAATCGGAATCTGAATCCGGCATTTTACCCGAAGCATCATATATAAAATATAGCCATAGCCTAAAAACAGCATTACTCCGCAGCAAATCGCCAAAAGCATCAATGCCGGGCTGGTATAAATGATTCCAAGATATCCTAATGCACCAACAATAAGTACAAGTATCAGTCCTGCTGCCATAGGCTACTCTTTTCCCTTAAATGAAGTTGGTTTTGTGGTATCTTCCATAATTTTTTCAAGAACTGCTTCCCCGGACACCCCGGTGACCCGTGCTTTGGTATTTAATACGATTCTATGCTTTGTGACATCATAAAAAACATCCTCTACATCAGCCGGAATCACATAATCTCTCTCATTAAAAAATGCATTGGCACGCACCATTTTCGTCAGTGCCACCATTCCACGCGGACTGACGCCCAGCTCAATATAAGGATTTTTTCTGGTGGCATGAATCAGCGCCATCATATATTCATAAATTCTGTCATGTATAAAAATATTTTCTACGGTTTCTTTCATTGCCTGCAGCTGCGCCCCTGTCATCACACCTTCTATGCTCTCATAGCTCTGTCCGATGCTCTTTCCTTTGGCAATCTCAATCTCACTTTTCAAATCCGGGTATCCCATGCTCATACAAATCATGAAACGGTCTAACTGGGATTCCGGCAGCATCTGTGTCCCGGCACTTCCCTTCGGATTCTGGGTTGCCATTACAAGAAATGGTTTCGGAACCGGATGACTGATGCCATCTACCGTCACTTTTCCCTCTTCCATAACCTCTAACAGGGCTGACTGGGTCTTTGGAGAAGTACGGTTGATTTCATCTGCCAAAAACAGATTGCACATGACTGCACCCGGATGATAATAAAAGCCGCCCTGCTCCTTATCATACATAGAAAATCCCAAAATATCTGCCGGCAGTACATCCGGTGTAAACTGTACTCTGTGATTTTCAAGGCACAATGCCCTCGAAAAAGCCAGTGCCAGCGTTGTCTTTCCCACTCCCGGTACATCTTCAATTAAAATATGTCCTCCTGCTAAAATTGCACAGAATGCCTTCCGGATACAATCATCTTTTCCTTTTACGCTTTTTTTGATTTCATTTTGAACCCGCTTTGATAATTCCACCGCCTGCTGTAATTCCATCCTTCTCCTCCTGCCTTGAGTCTGTTTTCTGTTTTCTGGCTCTTCTCTATTTCCTATCATTCTCTATTTTTCGCCTCTAGTTCAGAAATGTTTCTCTTACTTCACAAGTTTCTTCTGTCCCTGAATCTTTTTTACCAGCCATACCGAAACTAACGCCAGTACGGTTCCAATCACCACTCCTGCCAACACATCTGACGGATAATGTACTCCTACATATAACCGTGAATATGCAATCAGAACAGCTACAATTAATGCCATTACTCCATATTTTTTAGGAAGCTCTTTCCATAATACAATTGCTGATGCGAAAGAACTTCCGGTATGTCCCGATGGGAAAGAATAATCTGACTGCTTTTCAATTAAAAGTTTCAATCCATCAACCACTTCATAGGGTCTGGTTCTTGCCACCAGATTTTTAAGTATAATATTGTCTACAATTAACGAACCAATTAATGCCAGTGCCGACATATAGCCTACGTTTCTCGTCTTCTTGTCCAACAAAAGCACAATGGTTATCAGAATCCATAAGATTCCAGCATTTCCAAGATTCGTAATATCCTTCATCACGGAAGTCAATGCCGGGAATCGCAGATACTCCTGTATCCATAATAAAATCTGC
The DNA here is from genome assembly GCF_003435965.1 of Roseburia sp. AF42-8. Lineage (NCBI taxonomy): Bacteria > Bacillati > Bacillota > Clostridia > Lachnospirales > Lachnospiraceae > Roseburia > Roseburia sp. AF42-8. Next base: position 53,124 of record NZ_QTVB01000004.1, on the reverse strand, counting down.
CCATCTATATGTAATAACTGTTCTAACATGATATGTTCCTCTTCTTTCCGTACGTTTTCATCACTTTTACTGCTGCTTATAGTATACCGTGTTTCCTTTGATTTCGAAACAACTTAATGAAATATTAAAAAACTAAACTCCAGCCATTCCCAAGCAACGCAAAACAGGTCATCCCAGCCCTCACAAGCTGAACATGACCTGTTTCTTTCTACATAAATTGCTTTTTATTACTTACTGAATATCTTCTTCCTGAATCGGATTCATGTCAAGTCCACGGTTGGCATCTGCCTTTGGATCATCTCCGAAATGATAATCTTTACCAGGTAAGATTGCATTTAAGATAATTCCAGCTAAAGCTGCGATTGCAAGTCCGGTTAAGGTAATGCTGGTTCCTGCAATGGTAAAGGTAAGTCCATTGGAAAATCCAAGTCCGCTGACTAAGATTACTGCTGCAATGATTAAGTTACGGGATTTGGTAAAATCAACGTGATTTTCTACTACGTTTCTGACACCGATTGCAGAGATCATACCATAAAGCATGAAGCTGACACCACCGATGATTGCAGATGGCATAGAACCAATGATTTCAGCCATTTTCGGAATAAAGCTTAAGATAACTGCAAATACAGCTGCAATACGGATCACTCTAGGGTCATGCACACGGCTTAATTCCAATACACCGGTATTCTCACCATATGTAGTATTTGCAGGACCACCAACCATACCTGCAAATGCGGTTGCAAGTCCGTCACCGATTAAGGTTCTGTGAAGTCCCGGATCTTCGATGAAGTTCTCACCAACAGTTGCAGAAATTGCAGACATATCTCCGATATGCTCCATCATAGTTGCCAGTGCGATTGGTGCCATAACCAAGATTGCAGTCAGGTTAAATTTGCATAACTGGAATGGAGGAAGTCCTACCCAGCTTGCAGATGCTACTTCGGTAAAGTTTAAGATAGCACTTCCATCCGGATTAGTCAGTCCTGCTGCCTGCATAATCAGTGCTGCTGCATAGGAAATGACAACACCTAAAAGAATTGGGATAATGCGGAACATTCCTTTTCCCCAGATGTTAAAGATAATGATAACTGCCAGTGCAATCAGTGCAAGAATCCAGTTGGTGGATGCATTGTTTACTGCAGATGGTGCAAGGGAAAGGCCGATACAGATGATGATTGGTCCTGTTACAACAGGTGGCAGGAAACGCATTACTTTCTTTACTCCTACGACTTTGATAACAAGTGCAAGAATCAGATATAAAGCTCCTGCAACAACAATACCACCACAGGCATATGGAAGCTTCTCTCCCATGGTCATGTCTGCAAAGACTCCGGTATCCAACTGTGCAATCGTAGAAAATCCTCCTAAGAATGCAAAGGATGAACCTAAGAATGCAGGTACTTTTAATTTGGTACAAAGGTGGAAGAATAAAGTTCCAAGACCAGCACAGATTAAAGTAACCTGTACGGAAAGGCCTTCTCCCTTAAAATAGCTGTTCACCAGAATCGGCACAAGAATGGTTGCGCCAAACATTGCGAACATGTGCTGAAGTCCTAACAACAGCATCTTTGGAACACCAAGTGTCCGTGCGTCGCGAATTGCGTCTTTTCGTTCGTTCATAACGAAAGCTCCTCCTTAAAATATAATGTGTGATATCCGTGGAATTTTATTTCCCACTTCTGCGGTGCTTTTCATACATTTTTCTGTTGCTATGCTGCATCCGCTTTAACTACGGGAAACATATTTTCCCGCATAAAACAGGTAACCCACCGAAATGGCAGATTACCTGTTATTATCTAAATTTGTTCCAACGCCTCAATTGCTTTGGCAATATATGGGTTGTCCATAGTATAAAATTGTCCTGCATCGGCAGCTTTTGCATATGCCGGATCCAATGGAAGTTTTCCAAGAACGGACAAATCAAGGTCTGCTGCGATTTCATCAATATGGCTTTCTCCAAATAAGGAAATCTCTTTTCCACAATCCGGACATTTTAAATAGCTGTAATTTTCAACGATTCCAAGGACAGGAACATTCATCATCCCTGCCATGTTATATGCTTTCTTTACAATCATCTGAACCAGTTCCTGCGGAGAAGTTACGATAATGATTCCTTCTACCGGAAGAGACTGGAATACAGTCAGTGGAACATCTCCGGTTCCCGGTGGCATATCTACGAAAAGGTAATCAATGTCACCCCATACCACGTCACTCCAGAACTGCTTTACTACGCCGGCAACGACTGGTCCACGCCATACAACCGGTGTTTCTTCTGTATCAACCAATAAATTTACAGACATAATCCTGGTTCCGTCTTCTGCCACTGCCGGAAGAATCTCTTTTCCATCTCCGACTGCTTTTCCGTGAATTCCATACATCTTTGGAATGGATGGTCCGGTAATGTCGGCATCCATAATACCTACTTCATAACCTTTCTTACGCATAGCGGCTGCCATGGATGCTGTGACAAAAGATTTTCCAACACCACCTTTACCGCTGACTACGCCGATTACATGCTTTATGGATGAATGCGCATTCATTGGCTCTTTCTGAAACTTTATTGCCATTTCTATTCCCTCTTTTCGCTAAACAGGCGGTGTACGTGATCGACACCGCCTATATTTTTATTAAAACCTCATTATTACTATCATACCTTACTGATAGATACTTTTCAAGATATCAGTTTGCACAAAAATTGATACCTTATGCATTTCTCTTCGAAAGGATTTCTTTTAAGCTCTCCGTATATGGCTCTCTTGCGATTCCATACTCTGTTACAATTCCGCTTATTAAATCGTGATCTGTCACATCAAATGCCGGATTGTATACTTTGACGCCTTCCGGTGCCATCCGCTCCTGATACCACATCTCCGTCACTTCCTCTGCCGGACGCTCTTCAATGCAGATATCATCTCCGGTTGCTGTATTTAAGTCAATGGTAGAGGTCGGTGCACAGACATAAAAAGGTACATGATACCGCTTTGCTACCGTTGCCACAACGGAGGTTCCGATTTTATTTGCGGTGTCTCCATTGGCTGCCACCCGGTCGCAGCCTACAAATACTGCCTGTACCAGTCCCTGTTTCATAACGGTGCCAGACATATTATCACAAATCAGGGTCACATCCACCCCTGCTGCATGCAGTTCAAAAGAAGTAAGTCTCGCCCCCTGCAAAAGAGGTCTTGTCTCATCTGCAAATACATGAAAATGATAACCTCTTTCTTCCCCCAGATAAATCGGTGCTGTAGCAGTTCCATATTTACTGGTGGCAAGCTGTCCGGCATTGCAATGGGTCAAAATACCATCACCCGGCTTCACCAGTGTCAGCCCGTGTTCTCCGATACTTTTGCAGACCCGGATATCTTCTTCCTGAATCTCAAGGGCTTCTTTATGAAGCAATTCTTTTATCTCTGCAACCGGCTTATTTTTATTTGCAATGCAGACCCTCTCCATCCGGTTTAATGCCCAGGAGAGATTGACTGCGGTAGGACGGGAAGAATTCAAATATTCTTTCTGTTTCTGAAAAGTTTCATAAAAGACTTCATAATCCTCTGTTTCAATTTCTTTTGCCAGAAGATAAATGCCAAAGCCTGCTGCCACACCAATTGCCGGTGCGCCACGGACTTTTAATAAATAAATGGCATCCCAGATTTCCTGTGCACTCTTTAACCGGATTAGTTCTATCGTTCCCGGCAGCTTTGTCTGGTCGATGATTTCAATGGCATTCTCTGCATCTAAGAGTGTAACCGTTGCATAATCCATAATATTCTTACTGTTTTTTCCTTCTCCATAGCCTTATCTCCTACTTGTCCTGAGCCTTTATCCTGGCATTCAGTTCTTCTAAATACTCCCAGCGTTCCATCTTATGCTCTAATTCATCTTCCACTTTTATCTTCTCCTGGGTCAGCTCATTTAATTTTACAAAATCACTGGCAAAGCTTCCCATCTTCTCATCCAGTTCTTCTAACTTTGCTTCCAAAGCTGCAATATCGTCCTCGACGGTCTCATAATCCTTCTGCTCCTGCCAGGTAAATTTCAACTTCCTGCCGCTCTTCCAGGTCGCCTTGGAATCCTTCTTTTCGGCATTCTCTGTGGCATCTGCGTTTTCCGTCTGGTCTGCTTTCTTCCCGGAAGTCTCTGTGCCTGCATTTCCCACTGCTGTCTCATCCTCCGGCCGCTTGGCAAGATAATCCGTATAACCGCCCTCATACTGTCTTATGTTTCCCTGTTCAAATGCAAAAATCCGCTTTGCGATACGGTCAAGGAAATACCGGTCATGGGATACTGTAATGACGATTCCATCATAATTATCAAGATAATCCTCTAAGATTGCCAGTGTGGTAATATCAAGATCATTGGTCGGCTCGTCTAAAATCAGTACATTCGGTGCTTCCATCAATACACGAAGCAGATTCAGTCTCCGCTTTTCTCCACCGGAAAGTTTTCCGATAACGCCATACTGTTCTTCCGGTGGGAATAAGAAACGCTCCAACATGGCTGATGCGGACACCAGTCCATCCTCTGTCCGGACATATTCTGCCGTATTGCGGATATATTCAATAACCTTTAAAGACGGATCCATATAGGCAACTCCCGCCGATGCATCCTTTTCAATCTCCTGGGAATAATAGCCTATCTTTATGGTCTGTCCGATAACCAGTTCTCCGGCATCCGGCTTTACCCTGCCATCGATAATCTTCATCAAAGTGGTCTTACCGCATCCATTATGTCCCACAAATCCGACTCTGTCATTCTTAAGAAAGATATAGGAAAAATCCTCAATCAGCTTTTTTTCTCCATAGGATTTACTGATATGATGAAGCTCTACCGTCGTCTTTCCCATACGGCTGGAAACCGAGCTTAATTCCACCTGCTTATCAAACTGTGGTCCCGACTGGTCTCTAAGATTCTCATAACGTTTGATATGGGCTTTCTGCTTGGTAGACCTTGCCCTTGCGCCCCGCTGCATCCAGGCGATCTCCTTGCGAAGGATGGACTGCCGCTTCCGTTCCCCGGCAACTGCCATATCCATGCGCTCCTGCTTCAGATTCAGATAACCGGAATAATTTTCCTGATAACTGTAAATGGAGCCTTTATCAATTTCTGCAATACGGTTACATACGCTGTCCAGAAAATACCGGTCATGGGTTACCATAATCAGTGTTCCCTTAAAGCCCTTTAAGTATCCTTCCAGCCACTCTGCCATATCTGCATCCAGGTGGTTGGTAGGCTCGTCTAACAGCAGAATATCGCAGGGTGTTAAAAGTACTGCCACAAGAGCCAGACGTTTTCTTTCTCCACCGGATAAGTTTTTCGTCTTTTCTTCAAAATTATATACGCCAAGTCTTGTGAGCATGGATTTTGCCTTGCTCTCTAAATTCCACATCTGATAATCTTCCCCGGAAGCATCTGCCTGATTTTTCCGGTGTGCCGCTACCAGTACACTTTCTAAGACCGTCTCTTCTTCCCCAAATTCCGGCATCTGCGGAAGATAGCGGATTACCGCATGATTTGCCTTGGTGATTTCTCCAGCATCCGGTTCCTCTAAGCCTGCCAGCATTTTCAGTAAAGTGGATTTTCCGGTTCCGTTAATTCCCACAATTCCGACTTTCTCTCCTTCCTGCAAATAAAAGGAGGTATTGGAAAATAACTTTCTTCCGGTAAATGTCTTGGTTATATTCTCTGCTGATAATAAATTCATAAAGGTCTCCTGTATTTCTTTTTCATTCTTATTGGCAATAATTTTCTATCACAATACATATTTACATTTGACTGCTCACTGACTATACTGTAATGCATAGCACAACTATTCAGGAGGTAATATATGTATCATAGAGCATCTGAATTAAAACATATTTTTAACGAAAATATGAAAGGCGGAACCGGCACCGTTGAGATTATCCGTTCCGTCAATCCTATAGACTATGAAAGCCCAGCCAAGATGATTGCAAAACTCATCTTAAGACCGGGCTGTTCTCTCGGAAAGCATATGCATGAAGGGGAAGAAGAAATCATCACCATTCTCTCCGGTCATGCAGCCTATGACGATAACGGAACCATCGTTGCTTTAGAAGCCGGTGATACCTGCGTCTGCAAAAGCGGAGAGTCCCACAGCATTGCAAATGCTTCTCCAAAAGAAGATCTCATTCTCTTTGCTGTCATTAATTATCTTGCCTAATTACCGGCAAAATAAGCATCAATCCCATTGGCGATTCCCTGTGCAATCTGAGTCTGATAAGAGTCCGTTGCCATATTGGAATCTTCGGTGGGATTTGTCATATATCCCATTTCTACAATTGTTACCGGTACGGTACTCCAGTTAATTCCACTCATGGTATCAGTCTCCCACACATATTCCTTCTTTGCACCGGTCTGTGCACACAGACTGTCCAGTATATTCTGGGAAAGAGAGCGGCTCTGGCTGTAAAAGCTTCCTACATACGGATTGGACGCCGTCTGGCAGATTGTCATAGCCCCATTGGCTCCGCTGTTGGTAGATCCGTTGGCATGTATACGGACAAATGCTTCTGCTCCCGCATTGGTTGCAATGGCTGCCCGCTCGCTGTTACTGAGATTCACATCATTGGTTTCTCTTGTCATGACTACGGTATAACCTCTTGCTACCAGTTCATCCCGCAATTTTAAGCTGACGGATAAATTAAGCTGATACTCTGTCTGTCCGGTTGCAACGCCGGATGTTCCTCCGGTTACTCTTGCCTTGGTCTCAGAAGATCCCGGTGCTACCGGCTCCGGTGTACTGTCTCCTCTGCTCTGATGTCCCGGGTCAATGCAGATGACATGTCCACCGCTTCCGGATGTAATTCCGGTTCCCGCACTTCCAGTCAATGCTACCGGCTCCTGCGGCTTCTCTGTGGTCAGATAATCGGATGCTATATAATAAGTTCCTTCATCCAATGAAACCTGGCTCCAGCTTCCATCATTTGCAGTGCGGGTAAGTTCTTTTCCTGCAGATAATTTCTTATAAATCTCTGCATCGGTAGAAGGTTCTAACCTCACATTGACTCTTGTTGTCGTATAAACAGTCTCTTCTGCATAAACTACCGTATCCGGATTCAATACTGCCGGAACATGCTCTGTTTCAGTCTCTGTTTCTGTTTCCGTATCTACAACTTCTTCGGTGTCAATTACATTTTCTGTTGTTGGTACCTCTGTATTTGTTAATGTTTCTTCGGTATTCACATTCGCAACTGTATCGTCTTTTTTATCCTTCCCGCAAGCGGTCAGAAATACCAGACACATAACAAGCAACAGGCATACGGTAACTGCCGAGTGCCTGCTGCCCTTATGGAATGTGCTTCTTTCTGATGTTCTCATAGATTCCCTCACATTTCCCTATATCATCTTACTTATGAATCAAAGTTCCCTTTAATCCGCTGACACCATCTAATGCTTCCTCTAAGTTTGCAATCAGTACGGAACGGACTGCAGAATTGCCGATGTAATCGATTGCTGCCTGAATCTTCGGAAGCATGGTTCCTTCTTCAAACTGTCCCTCGTCCATATACTGTTTTGCTTCTTCTACGGTCATCTCATCCAATGGCTGTTCATTGGCTGTACCATAATTTAAGCATACCCGCTCTACACTAGTTAAGATAATGAGCTGGTCAGCATCTAAAAGCTCTGCAAGTCTGCCTGCTGCAAGGTCTTTTTCAATGACTGCGCTGGCACCTTTTAGATTATTATCCTGCTCTAATACAGGAATACCGCCACCACCACAGGCAATTACTACCTGGTCTGCATCGGAAAGTGCACGGATGGCATCAATTTCTACGATGTCCATTGGCTTTGGAGCTGCTACGATACGGCGGTATCCATCGCCCTGTTTTACCGTATGGTTCCCTTTCTTCTCTTCTGCTTCTGCCTCTTCCTCTGTCATGACACGGCCGATAATTTTGGTTGGATGATAAAATGCTTCATCGTATGGGTCTACGGTTACCTGTGTTAAAACAGTAGATACCGGTTTGTAAATTCCACGGTTTAATAACTCGGTACGAATGGCATTCTGCAAATCGTATCCGATATAGCCCTGACTCATAGCAGAGCAGACAGACATCGGAGTAGCAGTATATTCTGGATAAATTCTTGCGAATTCAGCCATTGCAGTATGTATCATTCCCACCTGTGGTCCATTGCTGTGGGAAAGAACTACCTGACAATCATCCTTAATATAATCTCCGATTGCTTTTGCGGTAAGCTTGGTTGCTTTCTTCTGTTCCGGAAGTGTTGTTCCCAATGCTTCATGTCCTAATGCAATCACAATTCTCTTCTTTTTCATGTTACAATCCTCCAATTCTATGCCCAAAGATTTTCCGGATAGACACCGTCTTTAATCAGTCCGCGGATGGAATCCACAACAAATGGTTTGTCCTCTAAATAAGTAACTCCAAACCAGCGGTCTGCTGTCTCATAAACTTTTACGGTTGCCTTATCCTGATTCAAAAGCAATTCCACAATATTTGGCAGCAGATACTCTTTCTTCATCGGATTGTCTTCAATATGTGCTAAGAACTCACGGAAGCCCTCTTCCAGATAATCAATAAAATCCGGATAGCCAGCCCACATGTTCATAGATACATTTACATCCGGGTGAATCCATTCTGCCACATCAGCTTCTTCACAATGTACTTTTCCTTTTTCATCGGCATAGATGCTGTGTGTCTCTAAAATTTTTTCAAGATAGCCACTCTTTTCATCTACCACACAGACACCACGGGTAACGGTTCCGTTATCACTCAGTGTGTTCTTCAGGATATATCCAGCCATTCCAAGGCGGAATCTTTCCTTATCCTCTTCATGATTTACCAGAAAATCATGCATCTTTACAAATGCTTCTTTTCCGTAATAATCATCTGCATTGATGACTAAAAATGGTTCCTTCACTACGCCTTTGCAGCATAATACTGCCTGACCGGTTCCCCATGGTTTTGTTCTGCCTTCCGGCACTGTAAAGCCTTCCGGTATATCATTGATATCCTGGAATACATAATCTACTTCTACCTGTTTTCCGATTCTGTTTCCAATGATTTCTTTAAAATCCGCCTCAATATCCTTGCGAATGATAAATACAACCTTATCAAAACCTGCGTCCACCGCGTCATAAATGGAATAGTCCATAATAATCTCGCCATTTGGTCCCATTTTCTCAAGCTGCTTAATTCCGCCGCCAAAACGGGAGCCAATGCCTGCCGCCATAATAATCAGTGTTGTTTTCATTCGTATTCTCCTCAACCTTATTTTTAAAACTTTTTTCTCTCTACCCTTTTCTTTTTCCTCTATTTCACTATTCTTATCTAATGATTTCGCCGCTCGTCAACGATAAAGGCATACTGACTCACTTACGCCTGCTATTTCATGTATTCTTTGTAGCCGACTTCCTGAAGCTTCTTATCCTTTGCTTCTACCTGCTCTTTTAAATTCTTAGAATATTCTTTTAATCGTGCCAATAATGCATCATCTGATGTTGCAAGAATCTTTGCTGCAAGAATTCCTGCATTTGCGCCACCATTGATTGCAACGGTTGCTACCGGAATACCGGTCGGCATCTGTACGATAGAATAAAGAGAATCTCTTCCGCCTAAAGATGTGGTATGCATTGGAATTCCGATTACCGGCATAGGGAAGATTGCTGCACACATTCCCGGAAGATGTGCTGCCATTCCTGCTCCTGCGATAATTACTTTAAATCCTTTGCTCTCTGCGCTCTTTGCATATTCAAAAAATACATCCGGCTCACGATGTGCGGAAATAATTGTCATCTCATACTCGATTCCAAGCTGTTCCAAAATATCTGCTGCTTTTGCCATTACAGGCATATCTGAATCACTGCCCATTACAATTCCTACTTTTGCCATTTTCTTTCTCCTTTTCTCATAGATACTTGTCCTTTTAGTATACACTGTTTTACGCCGGAAATGAAGTCTTATTTTCCAACGGCTCATTCAGTTTTTCTGTGCCCGGTACTACAAACCTGCCATCTCTTATAATATCCCCGGTACTGCCATCTGCCCGTTCAATATAAATGCAGTCTAATTCATCATACGGTATCGTAATATCCGTATGGCAGTTAAAGTATGCCTTACTCTCGTCTTCTTTCCGAAGAATTGAGATTTCATTATCCCTTGCCACAATTTCTTTGCCATCCGGATTATAAACCGGCGTATCCTCTGCCTGGGAATAACAGGTATCTCCCACTGCAAAATGTGGACCTGTCTTCTCTGCAATCAGAATCGGCAATTTATCTGCAATATCAAAGTCCTTTGCCATCCGGTATGCCGTGGTGTTGGTTCCAATAGCAAACTCCCCTAACGGCAGCGTATCATGGTGCATCAGCACATTATCATAAATATATTTATGGTTCTCTTCTTCACTGTCAAAATTACTGCAACTGTAATCCACAACTTTTCCATCTTCAAACGTCATTTTCAGGTTCTCATACCGGAGTCCGTTAAGATAGACATAAGATACATGCAGTACTCCGTGGGTTCCGGTCAGCACCGGTGAAGTAAATACTTCCCCTACCGGAATATTGACATCTGCCACGCAGTTTTCAAAGATAGTCTCTTCCTGTGGATTCTTAAGGCGGTATAATTCCACGGTCATATCTGTTTCGTTATTGCCTTTTCCCTTGATATGTGCCCGGACTCCCTGGTCTAATACTTCAATAATTTTCGCCTGCATATCCCGGTACAGGGTATAATCCAGTGTATTTAATTCTACCGTCTTATCAAAGATTTCTTCAAAGTTGCTGCCAATCTGCGGGAGCGGATAAGCAATAATCGTAAAGCTTCTTTCCTCTCCCTTAATATACTGATTGGTAATCTGCCCAGCCTGTGACGCATAATAGACATTTAATTCATTCTGCTTATCACTGTAATGGCAGGCAGTTTTTTTATTTTCCGGTTCAAATAACGGCTCTCCGAACACCTCGATTACAGCCGGACCTGCGTAGCCTGCTGCAAGTTCTTTCTTATCTTCATATACAGTCCGGAGTGTCTCTAATCGGCGTTCCACAAAGGCTTTATCTAAATATACTGCTTTATCTGCTTTATGGTCATAATCAAACTGACGGTTCACAGAAGCCGCATAGCAGCCCCGCTTGGAATTGCCGCGGTTACGGAAGGAAGAAAACGCCTCCCGGTAAATCGTCGGTTTTAATCCCATCTTCTCAAAATTTGCAATCGCTGCCCGCACCATGCGTTCCATTCCGATGGCATATTCCACATTTACGGTAGATTTTATGGATAAGTCTTTTCCAGTGGTAACAAAGCCAATCCGGTAGCCTTCCGTATAAGTATCTGCCATTGCCTGAATCTTCTCCTGCGGAAGCTGGTTCATATATTCTGCCATACGGATTTCATTTTCTCCGACTGGTTCTCCATAATAATAAAGGTATTTTAAATCCTGTAAATCAGAATCCATTACAATCCGGGTAAAGAAATCCCGGCTGGCATCTACCATTTCACAGACGCTGCGCTCTGTAAATAATTCACTGTAATCGTGGAAGAACCAGTAAATTGCCTGCTGCACTTCTTTCGGGGTTGTTCCCTCTTCGTCATTAAAACAGGTATAAACCTGGATAAACAATTCACAGAAGCAGGTATAGGCTTCCACATCGCCCTCATAAGCATAAGGGATCAGGTTCCGAAGCTCTGCATAGAGCATGCTAAGGAGTGTGCCGTATTCCTCTCCCAATGTTTCACAGGCATAATCCGGGTTGGCATAGCTTTCTTTATAATGCTCCGGCAAAATATCCTCATACAATGCTTCATTTATCTTCTGTAATGTTTCCCTGCTCTGGCTGCAGAAGCTGTCATTTAATACCTGCCGCAATACTTCTTCCGTTTTTACAATAAATGCTGCCGTTCCTTTAAAATAAGCACGGAACGGCTCACAAACCTCCGGTTCTGCCGCAAGTTCATGTATCCGTTCCGTTACCAAATCCAGTCGTTCTGTAATTGCTTCTCTTTCTTCTGCGTTTAAATTCTGATATTCCATACTTTATATCCTTTATATTTCTAATTTTGCCTACAACAGAATACCGCCTGCATAGACAGCTATCCAGATAAGCAGTGAAAAAATCGAGAAAAATGTAGCAGCATACGGAATGCTGCGAAATGAATTTTCCTCCTTCAGGCTTATAATTGCAAGAATCACTGCGGCTAATGCTGCAAAAAAGGCCAGGATTCCATAGCAGGCTATGTATATGCTTAAATTACCGGCACTTCTGAATGCAAGAACTACCATCACCACAAAACTGACCAGTGACAGTAATGCCAGAACAAGTGCTGTAATTCCTCTTTTCGAAAGTGTTTTTTCTGTAAATTTATATTTTCTGTATCCTCTTCGTCTTTTTCTCATGTTCTTTCTCCCGATACCATATTGTACCGAAGTCTATTCTTTCTGCTCAAATTTGTGACACCGGATATGATTTGCCAGCAAAAATCCAACATATCCAATTGCCCCGCCGATGGTATTTAAAATCAGATCATCTACATCAAAGCTTCCTACCTTGGATACAAGCTGTACCAGTTCCACCAGCAGGCTGAAGTCAAAACTCAAAAGCACTATCCGGTAGAACTTTCTCTGATTATGTGCCAGTAATGGCAGCAGCATTCCATAAGGAATAAAAGCGACAATATTTCCCAGAAGGTTAAAGCAGACTGCTTTCGTCCCCAGTACCTTCCGGTAAATAATAAACCGCTTGATTTCTTTTAAGGGCATAAGATTATAATGGTAGCTTCTTTCGGAATAGGTTCTTCCCATCATTTCTGAGAAGAACAGGAAATAGCAAAGCAGACCCAGATATATTACGAATAAAATCCATGCTCCGATACGAAGCAGTTTTCTCGTCTTCTGACTCAATTCCTTTTCCCCATTTCATTTTTGCTGTTTATTTTGCCCCATACTGCTCATAATATTTATCAATTGCTTCTTTCATCTTATCATCAATGATAAGCCTGCCCTGACAAGGACGGTTGTATAAACACTCTACCACATCTGCCATGCTGACAATTGCATTTGCAGGAAAACCATATTTCTCCTGAATCTCATCCAATGCGCATTTGTCTGTCTCAAGTCCTTTTTCCATACGGTTTAAGGATACCATCAGTCCAAGAATGGTTACATCTCCCTGTGCCTGAATGATTGGGAATGTTTCCTGAATAGATTTTCCGGATGTCGTTACATCCTCAATAATAACAACACGGTCACCATCTTTGATTTTGCTTCCAAGCAAAATTCCGGTATCGCCATGGTCTTTTACTTCTTTACGGTTAGAACAGTAACGAATCTCTTTGCCATAAAGACGGCTGAATGCGATTGTTGTTGCAACAGAAAGCGGAATTCCCTTATATGCCGGTCCAAACAGCACATCAAAATCGGTACCATAGTGGTTGTGAATTGCTTTTGCATAATATTCTCCAAGGCGGGATAACTGTGAACCGGTTACATATGCACCTGCATTCATAAAGAATGGAGACTTTCTTCCACTCTTTAATGTGAAGTCACCAAATTTCAAAACCTCACTCTCCACCATAAATTCAATAAACTCTTTCTTATATGCTTCCATGTATGAAACCTCCTGAATATGTCAACAGTGAAATATCACTTTTTTCTTTTACCTAATTTCTTATGCTACCATACTTCCCTGAAAACCTCAATGCATTTTTCTTAATGGCGCCGGTCTATACCTGCATTATTATAATAAGCTGCTTTTTCCTGATACATTCTGCGTTCAGCTTCCATCAGCAAGAGGTCAAATCCACGCTCCCAGCTTTCCTGCCATACTGATCCGACTGCCATTACTACATCCTTTTTCTTCATGCCAGCCTTCATACGTTCTATCCGCTGCTTCAGTTCCTCTTCTCCGATACCTGCACACAGTGCCAGAAGTTCATCCCCTCCAATACGGAACAGTCCATAGTCTGAAAATTCCTCACGGAGTAATTCGCCGGCACGCAGAATGAGCTGGTCACCTGCCTGATGACCTAAAGTATCATTTACCCTTTTCAGTCCTGTAATATCGCAATACACCACACCAAAGCATGAAGTCCCTGATGCATCTGTAACATACTGTTCCATGGCGAACCGGTTTCCAAGTTTCGTAAGCTGGTCACTATAGCTCATCCGTTCCAATTCCCGCACCAGATTACGCCTTCTGATGCTGGAGACAATAAAATATCCCATAATCTGAAGCATATTAGAAGTATAATCCAACATTTTTTCGGGAGGATTATCAACTCCATAAAAACCGATGATTTTCTGACCTTCATACAGTGGAACTACTACCAGTGTTGAAATATTCTGTTGTTTCAGATTCTCATACTGCAGTGGATCACTCTCACGTATATTTTCCAGATTACCAATGATAATATTTTTGCCTTCCCTAAAATTGCGGTACCAGTTCTCGCATACTTCAGCCGGAACATTCTGCAAATTATCTTTCTCAGGCCTGATACCATTCGCTACCCATTCATAGGTGTTATCGTCATTTCCCAATAAGTTTTTTTCAAAAATATAGGTACGTTCTCCATTCAATGCCTTTCCAAGATATTCCAGGATAATTTCCAGCGACTGTTCTGATGTAGGGGCATTTAACGAAATTCTTATGCCCTCATTTATAATAGCCTCCATATTTTCATAGTTTTGAATCAGACTTCCCTGTTTTTCTTCGTTGCTGACATCCAGTGCAATTTCTACCCGGTAACGTCGACCATCCTGTTCCAGCATAGTATCCTTCAACAACAGATGTTTGCCAAGAACCGGATTATAATACTTCCATTCTTTAAACTCACCTTCTACCAGTTCCTGATTATTGCACATACTACAAGGGGCGGCATTATGCTGCATCACCTCATAACATTTCTTTCCTTTTATTTCCTCCTGGGTCTGAAATCCAAAGTTTTCCCGTGTTTTCCGGTTCATATACACAAGTTCATATGTATCAACATCTGAGACATATACAAGTTCATCAAGATTTTCAAAGAAATTCCAAATCTTTTCCACTGTTTCTATCCTTTCTGGCAATTACATTACTTACCTTTTATCTCTGGACATCATTTTATCTCTCCGGCAGCATCAAAAACAGTCCCATTAATCAGTGACTGCACCAATCAGTTCATTGATATCTTCAACTCCATTATTTTCCATATAATCCTGTATACCATTGATAATATCAATCGTTGCGGTAGGATTGGTAAAGTTTGCAGTTCCCACAGATACTGCGGTTGCTCCTGCCAGTATCAGTTCCAATGCATCTTCCGTGCTCTGTACACCTCCCATTCCGATAATCGGAATATTCACTGCCTGAGCTGCCTGATATACCATACGCACTGCAATTGGATGCACTGCCGGTCCGGACATCCCACCAGTTCTGTTTGCCAAAGCAAATTTTCTGCGGTTTACATCAATCTTCATTCCAGTCAGTGTATTAATCAGGGAAATTACATCTGCTCCGCCTGCTTCTGCCGCTTTTGCCATCTCTGTAATATCCGTTACATTCGGGCTCAATTTCATAATAACCGGCTGTCTTGCATATTTTTTCACTTCTTTTGTAATTTCTTCTACAGAAGCTGCATTCTGTCCAAAGGCAATGCCGCCTTCTTTGACATTTGGACAGGAAATATTGATTTCCAGCATATCTACCGGCTGATCGGAGAGTCTTTCCACAACTTCTATATAATCGGATGTTGTTTTACCACATACATTTACAATAATGCGTGTGTCATAGTGGGTAAGAAACGGAATATCACGCTGTACAAATACATCAATACCAGGATTCTGTAAACCGATAGCATTTAACATTCCACCATACACCTCTGCCACACGAGGGGTCGGATTCCCCGGCCATGGTACATTGGCAACACCTTTCGTCACTACTGCACCCAGTTTATTCAAATCTACAAATTCACTGTATTCCTGACCGGAGCCAAAGGTTCCGGATGCTGTCATAATCGGGTTCTTCAATAATACTCCTGCCAGATTCACTCTTGTATTCATTAAAGTTCCACCTCCTCAGCCCGGAAAACCGGTCCTTCTTTACATACACGTTTATTATTGACATTGGAATGTTCGTCCTTGTCCTTAGACTGGCACACGCAGGCTAAGCAGGCTCCGATTCCACAAGCCATACGTTCTTCCATGGAAATCCAGCACTCAATCTGTTTCTCTTTTGCATATTCCTTAATAGCTGCCAGCATCGGCTTTGGTCCGCAGGCATAGATAATATCTGCTGTCAGCCCATTTTCACGAATGGCATCCAATACATTTCCTTCTGTCCCGGCACTTCCGTCCTCAGTTGCCACATAGACTTCCCCTTCTTCACGAAATTCATCCATCAGGAAAAGTTCATCCCGGAAGCCAAGTACCATCTGCTTTTCACAGTCCAATTCTTTTGCCAGCTCTAACATTGGTGGAATACCAATTCCACCGCCAATTAAGAACGCTTTCTTTTCTTTCTTCGGAAATCCATTTCCCAGCGGTCCTGTTATATTAAGGATTCCGCCGGTATGCATACCGGAAAACTCTTCTGTTCCCTTTCCAACTTTACGGTATACCAGACGGATGGCATTATCCATTTTATCAATTTCACAGATACTGATTGGTCTTGGAAGCAGTCTGCTTCCTTCATTACAATATACAGATACAAACTGACCTGCTTTTGCATGTGCTGCAATCTCTTCCGTACGCAGCCACATACTGTAAATGTCATCCGCAATTTCTTCCTGGCGGATAATAATCGCCTGTTCCTTAAACTTCTCTGCCATCTTCTTCTCCTATCTTGCCTGTAAAGCTCCATCGATATCTTTTATCATTGCCTCTACTGCTGCTCTGGATGCATCTGCAAAATGCTCTGCTCCAAAAGATGCATAAGCTTCCTGCTTATATGCGGCAATGATTCCACGGGATGAATTAACAATTGCACCCAGTCCGTTTTCGTCGAAGTAATGTACTAAGTCCGCTCCTTTTCCACCCTGGGCACCGTATCCCGGAACCAGGATAAAGCTCTTTGGCATTACTTTACGAAGGACTTTTCCGATCTCCGGATAGGTTGCTCCTACTACTGCTCCCACATAGCTGTAGTTATCTCCCATGACTTCTTCGCCCCACTGCGCTACCTTTTCACCGACATATTCATACAGTGGTCTGCCATCAATTAATCTGTCCTGGAATTCTCCACTGGATGGATTGCTGGTCTTAACTAAAATGAAGATACCTTTTTTCTCTTCTTTACATACTTCCAGGAAAGGCTTGATTCCGTCTGAACCCAGATATGGATTAACGGTTGCAAAGTCTTCATCAAAAGCAGAAAGCTTCTTGCCTCCCACCTGAACTTTACCAAGATGTCCCACTGCATAAGCTGCGGATGTAGAACCGATATCGCCACGTTTTACATCTCCGATTACCACAAGGTCTTTGGAGTGGCAGTAATCTACTGTCTTCTGATATGCTTTCACACCCTCTGTTCCAAACTGCTCATACATGGCAATCTGTGGTTTTACAGCAGGAATCAGATCATAAGTGGCATCTACAATTGCTTTGTTAAACTGCCAGATTGCTTCTGCCGCACCCTCTAAAGTCTCACCATGCTCCTTAAATGCTACTGCCTTAATATGTTCCGGAACATAATCTAACATCGGGTCTAAGCCGACAACGATTGGTGCATGGGTTTTCTCGATTTTTTTAATTAATTTGTTAATCATATCTTTAAGCCTTTCTTTTTCTTATTCTTCTGCTGCATCATATACAATTCTGCCTTCACAGATAGTCATCATTACTTTACCGGTTACTTTTCTGCCGTGGAATGGTGTATTCTTTGATTTCGACCAGAACTTGTTCTTATCAATGGCATAAGTGCATTCCGGATCAAAAAGCATGACATCTGCCATACTTCCCTCTTCCAAAGTTCCTTTCTTCAAATGAAGAATCTGTGCCGGGTTATAGCTCATCTTCTCTACCATCTGCATCGGTGTTAAGTATCCCCCCAGCACAAGTTCTGTATAAGTCAGTGCTGCTGCAGTTTCCATTCCAACAATTCCGAATGGAGCCTTTACCATGCTGTTATTTTTTTCATCTGCGGTATGCGGTGCATGGTCTGTGGAAATGACTTCCATGGTTCCGTCGGAAAGTCCCTTTTTCAATGCCTCCACATCCTCTTTCCGGCGGAGTGGCGGATTCATCTTATAATTGGTATCTCCCTCTACCATATCATCTGATGTCAGTGTAAAATGATGCGGACATACCTCTGCGGATACCGGAATATGCTCTAACTTGGCATATTTCACCATGTTTACACTATTCTTCGTGGAGCAGTGGCAAAGATGCAGGTGTGCACCGGTATCTTTGGATAACAGGATATTTCTTGCAATCATGATATCTTCTACGGAATTGGTAATTCCAGCCAGACCCCAACGTTTTGCATTCTCATCCTCGTTGACCACGCCGGAGCCAACCAGATTCTTATCTTCGCAATGTGACAGTACCGGAATGTTACAGTCTCTTGCTACCAGCATGGCATCTCTTGCAAGAAGTGAATTCATGACTGATTTGCCATCTTCACTGATTGCAGGGCTTCCTGCCTCCGCCATCTCTTTGATGTCAGCTAATTCCTCTCCCTGCTGTCCTTTTGTTATAGCGCCAACCTGTAATACATGCACCAGTCCGACACTTTCTGCCTTATGATGTACATAACGTACTACATCAGCATTGTCTACCACCGGCCTGGTATTTGGCATTGCAAGTACCGTGGTATATCCGCCTCTTGCTGCGGAACGGGTTTCTGTTTCAACATCGCCCTTATGGGTAAATCCTGGATCCCGCAAATGCACGTGCATATCAACGAGTCCCGGCATTACATACAGTCCTTTGGCATCAATAGTCTTCTCTGCCTTTTTTTTGATATTTTTCCCTCTTTTGGTAATGACTCCATCTTCTATGAAAAGGTCCATTACATCATCTGTTTTCGTAGCCGGATCTAAAATGCGGCCACCTTTTATTAAGATTGTCATGTGGAATACCTCCTGTTGCTCCTATTTTAGCATACAAGCAGTTCTGGGGCAATCTGCTCATGCATGTATTTTCTCAAATAGCGCCGGAGGTACATATGCTTCTATACGGATTCCCTCCGGCAGATATTCTTCTGCTATTAATTCTCCTGTTTCTCTTATCTGCTGCAGCAATCCACCCTTGTCATATGGCAGCACTGTCTCAAGATAGCGCTTGTTCTCCCGCAGTATCCGGGCAAGACAGTCTTTCAGTTCTTCTAGGCCATCACCTCTTGCTGCAGATACCCGTAAAGTAATATCTGCCCTGCCATCCCGCAATGGTTCCCGGTCTGTAATAGCATCCTGCTTATTAAACAATGTCAGTATCTTTTTATCTGTAACCTCTAACTGGTGCAATGTCTCATATACAATATGCATCTGCTTGGCAGCCTGTGGATTGGATGCATCCACCACATGAATGATAAAATCTGCATACTTAGCTTCCTCTAAAGTACTACGGAAGGCATCAATCAGATGATGCGGCAGTTTCCGGATAAACCCTACCGTATCCGTAAGCAAAAGCTTCTGGCTTCCCGGAAGTTCTAACATTCTGGTAGTCGGGTCTAAGGTTGCAAAAAGTTTATCCTCTGCAAGAATTCCAGCTCCGGTCAGAGCATTTAAAAGAGTTGATTTACCGGCATTGGTATACCCTACAATTGCTGCCACCGGAACATGATTCCGTTGTCTTGCCACACGATTCACTTCCCGGTGCCGTTTCACTTCCTCCAGCTCCCGTTTGAGCTGGCTGATTCTTGATGCAATCAGACGACGGTCTACCTCTAACTTTTTCTCTCCCGGACCTCTCGTTCCAATTCCGCCTCCCAGCCTTGACATACTCTTTCCTATACCGGAAAGACGGCTCATGCGGTAACGGAGCTGTGCCAGTTCCACCTGTATCTTTCCTTCACTGGTAGATGCTCTGGCTGCAAAAATATCAAGGATAATTAAAGTTCTGTCCATCACTTTTACGTTCAGGGCATCCGAAAGATTCCGAAGCTGTGCCGGGCTTAGTTCGTCATCGCAGACAATTCCTGTTGCATTGGTCCATGCAATTTCATCCAGCAGCTCTTCTACTTTTCCGCTACCAATATAAAGCCCCGGATGTATTGTCTGACGGTTCTGGATTACCCTGCCCACCGTTACTGCTCCGGCAGTCTTCACCAGCTCCTCCAATTCATCCAGGGAGTCTTCTGTATCATCGCCATCCTGGCTGCTTACGCCAACCAGGATGACTCTTTCTTTCATTTCATTATTTTCAAAAAATTCAGGCATAAAATATCCTTTTCTTACTTTCTGTTTATGCAAACACACTCTGTCCGTTCTGGGATAATCCTGCAGAAATATTTAAAATTGCAGCAAAATCATTCTGTAATTCATTTGAGCATTTCTCTGCTTCCTGATAAATTTCTTCTGCTCTTTCCGCATTCTCATCGAACAGTGCCTGCTGCACTTCTTTTCCATAGCCATGGAATCTTCTGTGTTTCTCTGCCAGTGCATTCCAGACCGGTGCAATTGCCGGATTTTCCAGATGCATGGAATAGTAAAAATGGCCAAAGCCGCATTTTGTATCATCAAATTGTAACGTAAGGACATTCTTCTCAGTTACCATGGTATGTAAAGTTTCAAGCCATGCCCTATGTGCTTCCATTGCTTTTTGTACATAAGCATCAAAAACTGCATTATCCATACGGTAAAATGCATCATGCTCATTTCTCCTATAACCTCGCCACATTATCCATACCCGTTTCAACCTGGGCTAATGGTTCTACCGAACCTTTTAAATTTCCATTTATAACCGTCAGCAATTCTGCATCATTGCTGAGATTACTGCACTGGTTTTCAATACAGGACACCTGGGTTTCCAGCACATTCATGGAGCTGCTGATTTCTTCACTGATACCAGCAAGGGAACCAATAGATTCGCTGATGGTTCCAACATTTTTCTTGTTCTCGTCATTAATATTCCATACGGCATTAATTTTCTGATCAATATTGTCAAGAGATGTAATTGCAACATCCACACTCTTAGAGCTCTTCTCAGAAGCATCGCGGATTCCTTCTACGAATTCACCCATATTTCCGGTTAACTGCTTGGTTCCCTCTGCCAGCTGACGGATTTCTTCCGCTACAACGGCAAATCCCTTTCCTGCTTCTCCTGCTCTTGCTGCCTCGATTGATGCGTTCAATGCCAGCAGGTTGGTCTGTTCGGAAATTGCATTGATGCCTTCAATGACTTCATTCATATGATTGATAACATCCATCAATGCATCCATATTCTTCTTCATTTCTGTGGATTCTGAGATTGCATCTTTGGATAAATCCCGGATAGCGGTCAGTTCTTCCTGGCCATTCTCTATCTTCTTATAAATATCCGTAGTTTTCTCTGATACATCAATAATTGTATTGGTCAGACCCTCATGGGCATTTCTTACTTCCTCTGCAATACTGGATGTTTCTGTTGTTGCATCATGGATTGCCTTTGTTGCTGTATTGACATCCTCTGCTGCCGTTGTCATCTTTACGGTATCATGTTCAACTTTCAGACCTAAGGCACTCATTGTCATAACTGCCTGCATATCTTCCCCATATACCTGCGCAAGCTGACGTCTGCCAGCGTTCATTCGCTCATACATATTCTGCAGTTCCGGTGAACCTGCAGCATAATTCTCTTCTTTCATCTCACTGATTGACTGAACCAGATTTACAATTTTTTTGTTCTTTCCCAACGCCATATATTTCCTCCAATCAATGCACTTTCTGTGCATTACGTTATACTACTAATTTTGTACTGAATCCTGCCGATTGTCAACGACATTTTGTGATATTTTTCCAAAAAATTTAACCTTTTTTGCAATTTCTTTATGCAGAAAATATTTTCAAAAACATTACCAATGCCTGATAATCTCTCATATCTGCCAGTTCTCTTGCTGAATGCATGGCAAGCATCGGAATCCCAATATCCGCTCCCTGCATTGGCAGATAGGAAACCGCAATCGGTCCAAGGGTCTGTCCACCCGGCATGCCGGAACGGTTTACCTGCACCTGATATGGAATATCTGTCTTTTTACAAAGCTGCATCACTACCGCTGTTGCCTCACTGTCAGAAAGATACCGCTGGCTGGCAGAAGTCTTTACGGTAATTCCTTTTCCCAATATCACATCATTCGTAATATCTGATTTATTTGTGTAATTCGGATGTACGGCATGAGCTCCGTCTATAGACAAGAGAAATCCTCCCCGGAGCATATCATTTATCTCTGTTTCTGCCATTCCAAAGGCTGCTCCAATCTTCATTATGATATCCTTAAGCAGACTGCTGTCTGCTCCCTGCTTGGAACGGCTGCCGATTTCCTCATTATCAAATAGTCCTGCTACAACCAGTGAATCTCCGGTTGTTTTTTCACACATTGTCTCCACAATTGCTGCTACCGATGCCAGATTATCGATTCTCGGAGAAGAAAGAAGCTTCTTATCACTTCCTATTAATTCCGGTTCATCCATATTGGTAAGGAATAAATCATAGCTTAAAACCTCATTTACCTCTGCCCCAAGATGCTCTTTTAAGTAATCCGTAAAGAAATTCTCCGTAACGTCTCCGTCCCGCTCTATTCCAAACAGTGGAAGCAGTTCTCTTTGCATATCATATTCCTGTTTTCCGCCTGCCTCACGGTTCAGGTGTGGTGCTAATGACGGAATCACTGCTGATGGTTCCTCACTTCCGAAAAGCTTTACTTCCGGTGCAAATGGATGTTCCGATTCTAATACCACTTTCCCATAAATTCCAAGTGGACGGTCAAACCATGTATTTTTGAGCATACCGCCATATGGCTCCACATTTAACTGCCTGTAATCCTTCGTCTTCACCTCAGGATTCGGTTTTATTTTAAAACATGGGAAATCTGTATGGGCCAGCATCAGGCGGAGTGCCGTCTTTCTGTCCAGCTGCTCCGGAACAGCGAATGCTACTACCATACCGGAATACGGTCTTACATAGTATTTACCGCCTGCATGAAGCTGCCAGGATTCCTGCAGCTTTAATTCTTCATACCCTGCCTCCTGCAACTGCTTTCCTGTCCATTCTGTTACATGATATGGTGATTTTCCCTTTGACAATAGTTCTGTTATTTTCTGCATGCCATACGCCTTCCTTACATGAATCTGTCTATTACAAGCGCCACTCCGTCTTCATCATTGGAAGTGGTAATATAATCTGCGACCTCTTTTACCTCCGGCTGTGCGTTTGCCATTGCCACACCAAGCCCGGCAAATGCAATCATAGACTTGTCATTAAAGCCATCTCCACAGCAGAGCATCTGCTCTTTCTTTTCTCCCAGATATTCTAACAGTTTTCCAAGAGAATATGCCTTATCAATGGATGGTGGAACAATTTCTAAGAAAAACGGTTCTGAGCGAAAAATGTTTAATTGTTCTCCAAAGGTCTGCCGCATCACATCCTGTGCTTTTGCAATCTTTTCCGGTTCTCCTGTCATCAGGAATTTATTTACCGGATAATCTACATATTCTGCGAAATTATCTACCTCTTCCATCGGCATTCCGTTAATTTTTGCCTCAATACTGCTGTATTCATTCACTCCGTTTCCATGGATGATGGTATTTCCTTTATAAGTAAGCACGCCCACACCCAGTCTGCATGCCTGCTCATACACTGCCGGCACCAGTTCTACCGATATTGTCTTATTGTATACAATCTCTCCGGTCTCATAATTAATAATCTTTCCACCATTAAATGCCAGTACAAATCCGCCATAGCTCTTCAAATCCAGTTCGTCTGCCAGCTTTACGATGCCCCCGGTAGGACGGCCGGATGCCAGCACTACTTTTTTCCCTTCCTTTTGAATCCGCATCAGTGCGTCTTTCGTCTTTGGTGTAATGACTTTCTTTGAATTGGTTAAGGTGCCATCTAAATCCAGCACGATAATCTCATAGGTTTCGCTCATTTTCGTATTGTTCCTCTCTGCCTTTTTCCCTCGTTTTCCTGTCCCATACATTTTGCCCTTTTTGCTTAACGTGTCATCAAAAACAAGTATTCCCGGGCAGCTTCTTCGTCATTCGGATAATTCTTTGTATAATCCTCCATCTCGCTTTTTGCAGATGCGAAATCTCCGCTCTGTTCATATGCCAGTATCAGATTACGCTGCGCCTCCTGCTTCTGTGAGCCTGCATCTAAATCCAGTGCCATCTTAAGATAGTTTATTGCACTATCATAATTACCTTTTTCTAATCCCATTCCTCCCAGACAAATCAATGCTGTCGGATTATCCTGGTTTTCATCGATATATTCTTTATATAATCCGGCTGCCTTCTCATCTTCGCCTTTCACTTCATAGAGCTGTGCCATATACAAAGAAGCTTCCGTGCTCTTTTTATTAATAGCTGTCGTAAGCTCTGTTTCCGCATTATCATAATCTCCCAGTAATAGATAAATTCTGCCTCTCTGGGCATAGTCCTCCGCTGATTTACCACCTGCTTCAATACCTTTTTTCAGATACTCCTGACCTTCGGTCTGCATTCCTGCGGCATAACACTCCTGGTACAAAGCAATATACATTTCATAGTCAGTGCCGGCATACTGTGCTGCCAGATTAAAATTTTCTTTTGCTTTATCCATGTCATTTTCTTTCCGGTACAGTTCTCCTAACAGGAAATATGCCTGGGCATTTTTCTTGTCATAATTGATTAATGCCTGATATGTCTCAATGGCATCCTCTTTCTTTCCTGCGGCATACTGTGCTGCTGCTTTATAATAACAGGTATCTATTTCTTCTTCTCCTACAACTGCCAGTGACTGGTCCAGTGCATTCTGAAATGCATCAACGGCTCCTTCATAGTCACCCTCCTGCATACAGTTGATGCCTATCTGCCGATATGCATCTTTATTATTCTGTGTCTCATCCTCCTCACAGCCGGCCAGCAACAGTCCTGCTACAAGTACAACTGCCATATATTTTATTTTCTTCATAATTGCCTCGCTTTCATCCGCTTTAGTATAGCAAATTAAGGCTCTTCTTTCAACCTCGCCCCGGCTTGTTTTTCTTCGTTTCCTGTGATACACTGCAAGAAAAATCATGAGTTATTCTCATGCATATGGTTAGGCGATTGCGAAGCGGGACAGAAAGGATTCCGGCAAAAAAATTTTGCGGCATTCCAAGGGAATCTGATTTTCTTTGATGTGAAATGCCAACCGTTCTTAGTGGTTTATTTTTCTTGATTATAAACTGTCTTTTCACTTGCTTTGACAGAATCGGGGCACTGTCCATCAAGGGCGGATGCCACATAATGTCTGCAAGGGGCACGGGGAATTTCGGCATACTTTTTCTTTCATCTGGCAACCGGCACAAATTCACATCCATGTTCAATTGTGCCTCGCTGGTACATCCCTGTACCAGCGTTGCCTGCTGCCAGATGAAATTCCGGGTGCCCCTAACAGCCCTTATCAGGCATCCGTACTTTGACAGACAGTGTCCCGATTCTACTCAAACATGGAAAAGACTGTTTTTATCGTAAAAAGAAAAACGAACCACTTAGAACGGTGGTATTTCATCATCCGAAAAACAGTGTCTTGGAATACCGCAAAACTTCTTTACCGGCAGCTCCTGTCCCCTTTCGCAATCGCCTAACCAGAATCAGATAAGAAAGAGGTTTTACTATGTCAGAAAACGAAGCAAAAGAAACCATGCAGGACTTTGAAGCAGAGCTTGAGGCTTCCTTCCGGAAAATCAACGAAGGAGACATCTTAACCGGAACCGTTATCTCTGTGGATGAAGACGCCATCACATTGGACTTAAAGTATTATGCCCCGGGAATCATCAAAGCAGATGAAGTCAGCAACGACCCATCCTTTGTCATTGACGAGCACATTCATCCGGGAGATGTCTTAGAAGCAACGGTCATCCGCCGGGATGATGGAGAAGGCAACATTTTACTTTCCATGAAAGAAGCCAACGAAGTGCTTGCCTGGGATAAGTTAAAAGAGCTGTTGGAAAACGAAACCATTGTTACCGTAAAGGTCAGTGAAGCGGTAAAAGCCGGTGTGGTTGCATACCTTTATGGCATTCGCGGATTTATTCCGGCTTCACAGATTACCACAGCCTATGTAGAAGATACCGAAAGCTATGTTGGAAAGGAATTAGAAGTCCGTGTCATTACTGTAGATGAGGAAGATGACCGTCTGGTGCTCTCCGGTAAATCCGTTGCTCTTGAAAAAGAAGCAGAAGAGAGGAATCACAAGATTGCGATGTTAGTTCCGGGCAGTATTGTAGAAGGAACCGTGGAAAGCCTGATGCCATATGGTGCATTTATCAACCTTGGGGACGGACTTACGGGACTTGTCCACATTTCCCAGATTTGTGAACGCCGTATTAATAAGCCTTCCGAAGTATTAAAGGAAGGACAGCATGTAAAAGCCAAGCTTTTAAATACCAACGACGGCAAAATCAGCTTAAGCATGCGTGCATTGGAAGAAGAAATGGTAGATACTTCTGTAGAAGAAAAAGAAGACTTATCCGCCTACACCTCTGATGAAAGTGCTTCTACCAGCCTTGGCGCACTGTTAAAGGGATTGAAGCTCTAAGTCGTATTTCATAAAACGCAACAAGGGACAGATATTTCTATCTGTCCCTCATTGTTTTTAAAGGTTGGAGAATACTTTTATCAAAATTTAGTCTAATTTCCAAATATCTTTGTTGTACTGCTCAATTGTACGGTCAGATGAGAAGAAGCCGGCTTTGCTGATGTTTGTCAGCATCATTTTTGCCCATGCTTTTCTATCTTCATAATCTGCAAGCATTTCATCTTTCTTTGCACGATAAGATTCGAAATCCGGAAGAGTCATGAACCAGTCTTTATTGATTAACTCATTGAAAAGTCTCTCTAAGTTCTCTGCATTTCCGATTGCTTTCATTTCATCACTTACGATGAAGTCGATTGCACGTTTGATATCTGCATCATTATCATAATACTTGCGTGATACATAATCAGCTTTTGCGTAATGCTCAATTACTTCGTCAGAAGACTCTCCAAAGATGTAGATGTTATCATCTCCTACTAACTGATGCATTTCTACGTTTGCTCCGTCCATGGTTCCGATTGCTACTGCACCATTTAACATGAACTTCATGTTAGATGTTCCGGATGCCTCTTTAGAAGCTAAGGAAATCTGCTCATGGATATCTGCTGCCGGGATTAATTTCTCAGCTAAAGTAACATTGTAGTTCTCTACCATAACAACCTGTAAGTACGGACTTACTTCCGGGTCATTTGCAATTAACTGCTGTAAGCAGAGAATTAAATGGATAATGTCTTTTGCAATGATGTAAGCCGGAGCTGCCTTTGCACCAAAGATTGCAGTAATCTTTCTTGCCGGTTTCTTTCCTGCTTTGATTTCAAAATATTTGTTAATTACATAGAGTGCATTCATCTGCTGTCTCTTGTACTCATGTAATCTCTTAATCTGAATATCAAATACTGAGTTCTCATCTAAGTCGATGTTCTGTGTTGCCTTTAAGTAGTTCTTAAGAACAACTTTGTTCTCAGTCTTGATTGCAAGTAATTTATCTAATACTGCATCATCATTTACGAACTGTCCTAATTTTTCCAGTTCCATTGCATCTTTCTTGAATCCTGGTCCAATCAGTTCTTCGATTAAGGATGTCAATCCCTTATCACAGTGTAATAACCAACGACGGAATGTGATACCGTTTGTCTTGTTATTGAACTTCTCAGGATAAATCTTGTAGAAGTTATTTAACTCAGAATCTTTTAAGATTTCTGTATGAAGGTATGCAACACCATTTACGCTGAATCCGTAGTGGATATCCATATGAGCCATGTGTACACGTTTTTCATCATCAATGATGTATACAGACTTGTCATCATATTTAGCAACTACACGGTTGTTTAATTCGTAGATGATTGGCATTAACTGTGGAACAACTTTCTCTAAGAAAGAGATTGGCCATTTCTCTAATGCTTCTGCTAAGATGGTGTGATTGGTATATGCACAACACTTGGAAACGATTGCAATAGCCTCGTCCATGCCGATTCCTCTTTCCATTAACAGACGAATCATCTCCGGGATTACCATAGATGGATGGGTATCATTAATCTGGATTACTGCATAATCAGCAAGATCATGCAAGTTACATCCTCTTTCTACTGCCTCATCTAAGATTAACTGTGCAGCGTTGCTTACCATGAAGTACTGCTGGTAAACACGAAGGAGACGTCCCTTGTCATCGCTGTCATCCGGATATAAGAATAATGTCAGGTTTTTCTTGATATCCTCTTTGTCAAAGTCAATTCCATCCCCAACGATGCTCTCATCTACTGTTTCGATATCGAATAAATGAAGCTTGTTGGTTGTGTTTTCATATCCGGTAACATCAATATCATATAATTTTGAAGTTACATTAAATCCACCAAACTGTACCTGATAGCTCTTATCTGTCTTTGTCAGCCAGCTTTCATCCTGAATCCAAGGATTCTTGGTTTCTTTCTGAAGGTTGTTTTCAAATACCTGTTTGAATAATCCGTAATGATAGTTAAGTCCAACTCCATCACCGTTTAATCCTAATGTTGCAATAGAATCAAGGAAGCATGCTGCAAGTCTTCCAAGACCACCGTTACCAAGTGATGGTTCCGGCTCAACCTCTTCAATTGCACAGATGTCTTTGCCATTTGCTGCAAGTACATCTCTCACTTCATCATATACGCCTAAATTAATCAGGTTGTTGGAGAGAAGTTTTCCAATTAAGAACTCTGCGGAAATATAATATAATTTTTTCTTTCCGTTGTGGTTTTCTTTCTTCTCAGCCATTGCTTTTGTCATCTCTAATAATGCGAAGTATAATTCTTCATTAGAGCAATCAGCAATTCCCTTGTTATATTTCTTTGTTACGATTTCCTGTAAATTCATTTTTGACCCTCCGTAAAATTTGAATTCAGTTCGTTCTCTTATGTATGCATTATCTAACATTTCTTTTACATTTTCTTGTAATATACCGATTAAAAGTGGTACAATACTATCATATTTCGGTGATTTTAGAAAAAATCACTTTTTTGTACATTTTGACGAAAGGCGTTTTCCATGAATATTCTCGAATATGAAAATTACCAGGAAAAGAAATCACATGGTTCAGAAAGTTTCCCATATATCACCTATCCCTGTTCAATTCCCTTAGATTTTGAGCGGGTGCCTGCCCACTGGCATGATGAAACGGAAATTATCTACATCAAAAAAGGCTGCGGACTGATTACCGTAGATTTGGAAGAATACCCGGTTCAGGAAGGAAGTATTCTTCTGATTCTTCCGGGACAGGTTCATTCCATTGAACAGTATCTCGATTACAAAATGGAATATATTAATATTATTTTTAAACTGGAAATGCTCCTTGCCAAACAGACAGACATCTGTAACAGCCGCTACTTTACACCGCTTTTAGACGGCACACTGCGGCTTACCACACATTTTACACCGGGTATGCCATTCTATAACGAGGTTGCCGGCTGTATCAATGCTGCGGATGAAGTCTGCAGGACCAATCCCCCGGCCTTCCAGCTTGTGATTAAAGGACAGCTTTTCCTGCTCTTTTCCATTCTGATTTCTAACTGCTGCGAAACAAGTGTCTCCCGCAAGAACCAGAAATCCCTGGAAAAAATGAAACGCATCATTAAATATATTGAGACAAATTATGCCAGTAAAATTTCCATTGAAGAAATGGCAGATGCGCTGGACTTAAGCCAGTCTCATTTTATGAAGTTTTTCAAAAATACCATGGGAACTACTTTTACAGAATATTTAAATGATTACCGGCTGACCATGGCCAGCCGGCTGCTTATTTCGTCTGAAGCTTCTATATTAGACATTGCCGCTGAAGTAGGCTTTGACAACCTCTCTTACTTCAACCGGCTGTTTAAGAAACGCTTTTATGTTACACCCCGTGAGTACCGGAAGCGTTTTGCAGGATAAGTTCTTTTACTTTTTTCATATCCATTGCAGGCAGGTAATAGGTACTGTCCGGCTTTTTGTCATCTTTTGGAGAAATATTCGAATGAATGTAAAAAGTGTCAAGGCCTGCCTCTTTGGCCCCGTTGATGTCACAACGTACATCATTTCCTATCATCAGTGTTTTCTTCACATCCAGATGATACTTTTCTATCAGTTGTTCAAAAAAACGGATGTCCGGTTTCTTGGTTCCATAATCGGATGAAATTAAAATATCGTCAAAATATTTTGTAATATCCAAATAATTCATCTCATATTCCGTAAAGATTCTCTGGGCATTGGATAAAAGATATACCTTTTTACCACATTTTTTCAATGCTTTTAATAATTCTCTTACGCCATCATAAATCCGCACATACTCCATGGTCAGTACCCGGAAGAACTGTCCGGTATGAACTGCCAGCGCATCATCAGCCTTTATCCCCTTCTTCGCATAAAGCTCTTTGAATACTTCTTCAATACGAATCTCCGGAAATGCCTCATGGGCATAGTGTGGCTCCTTTTCCAACTCTCCCTTTAAATCTGTCTCTTTGCTTTGAATCAATGCCAGATAAGATTCCTGTAATTCCTGCGGGTCATATAAAGCTCCATGAAATCCGTAAAACAGACTCAGTTTTTCCCATACCTTAGCATCGTTTTCCTCTGTATGGATATCTACCAGTGTTCCATACAGGTCAAACACATAATTGTCGTACATATTACCTTCCATCCCCTACTTTTATTTAAACATCTTTGTCTTAGCAAAGATTAATGCAACAATGAGACTGCATACCACTGCGATTAATACGATAATAAGAAATCCATAAGGACTCTCTGCGAACGGCATTCCCTTTGCAGCCACATTCATGCCATATGCTGAGAATATCATAGTCGGAACAGAAAGTACAGCTGTAATTATGGCAAGCACCTTCATTACCACATTCAGATTATTGGAAATAACGGATGCAAAAGCATCCATCATTCCGCTCAAAATACCGCTGTAAATATTTGCCATCTCAATTGCCTGCTTGTTTTCAACAATAACATCCTCAAGAAGTTCTTCATCTTCCTGATATTTTTTAATATTGTCATTTTTAAATAATTTTTCCAATACCACCTCATTGGAGCGGAGTGCTGTCGTAAAGTAAACCAGACTCTTTTCCAGTTTCAAAAGTTCGATTAACTCCCGGTTCTGTGTGGACTTGTGCAGCTTGTTTTCCACAATTTCGCTCTGGCGGTCAATACTTCTTAAGTACTGTAAGAAAAGAGAGGATGTCCGGTACAAAATCTGAAGCACAAAGCGGGAACGCATGGCAGGATTAAAATCCCGCACCGTGCCATTGGCAAATGCTTCTAATATCGGAGTCTTCTCAAGACTTACTGTAATGACTGCTTTTTTTACCACAAAAATAGAAAGTGGAATGGTATCATAAAGTTCCTTATCATTATGGGTTTCAATATTCGGGATATTAACCAATACCATGGTATAATTCTCGTCTGTTTCAATACGCGAGCGCTCGTCCGTATCCAGTGCAGAACGCATGGCATCTGCATCAATTCCATACTGATTTACCATTGCTGCGACTTCTGCCTCTGTTGGATTTACAAGGGATATCCAGCAATCCTCCCCTGGTGATTCAATTTCGGTGATACGGTTCTGTTCACTGCAATAGTACTTAATCATCTTTCCACTTCCTTTCTCTTCATTTCCTGTAAAAAAAATCCCCATCAAAGCCGGAACACTTTGACAAGGGAATCTCACTTAATC
Organism: Roseburia sp. AF42-8; assembly: GCF_003435965.1. Taxonomy (NCBI): domain Bacteria; kingdom Bacillati; phylum Bacillota; class Clostridia; order Lachnospirales; family Lachnospiraceae; genus Roseburia; species Roseburia sp. AF42-8. The sequence continues at coordinate 21,293 of NZ_QTVB01000004.1, read as the reverse complement.
CTTTTTTAGTATATTTCCACCCCCTTTGTTTGTCAACCCTGACTCATGTATTTTCTCATCTGCAGTAATATTTTCTTCTCCATGCGGCTGACCTGTACCTGACTGGTGCCAAGCTTTGCAGCAATCTGGCTTTGCGTGGCATTTTCAAAATAACGCATCTTAATCAACAGCTGCTCCCTTCCGGATAACTGTTGCAGCAATTCTTCTATCAGAAGCTTATTTTCCAGTTCTTCCTGCGCATTCTTCTTATCCTTTAACCGGTCCAATAGATAGATTTCACTGCCATCCGACTGATAGACGCTCTGGTAAATGGATTCTACTTCTCCATTGGCTTCCACTGCAAGGACAATCTCTTCCTCCGAAAGCCCGGTTTTTTCTGCCAGTTCCTTTAACTCCGGCTCCCTTCCAAGCATGTCTGTCAGTTCCTTTCTTGCATTGCTGATAAGATAGCCTTTTTCTTTCATGCTCCTGCTGACCTTCACCATGCCATCATCCCTCAGGAAGCGGCGGATTTCTCCCATAATCACCGGTACTGCATAAGTGGAAAAGCATACCTCATAACTTACATCAAATTTATCCACTGCCTTCATCAGTCCGATGCATCCAATCTGAAACAGTTCTTCTTTATCATGTCCTCTTCCTAAAAATCTTTGTACCACACTCCAGACCAGTCCCTGATTTCCAAGCACCAGCGTATCTCTTGCCTGCTTATCCCCTTTGTGTGCCCGTTTGATATAAGCAATTGTCTGTTCCATTCTCCACTTAACTTTCCCGCACCAGATTTTTTTTCATTTTTATAACAGTTCCTTCTCCGACCTTTGACCGTACTTCTACTTCATCCATGAAAGCCTCCATAAAAGAAAAGCCCATACCGGACCGTTCCAGCTCCGGCCTTGTCGTAAAAAACGGCTCCTTTGCCCGTTCAATATCCGCAATTCCCTTCCCGCTGTCTTTTACGGTAATATGTACGGTACTTCCGGAAAGACAGCACTGCATCACTACCGTTCCCTCCTTTTCTTCATAGCCATGGATAATGGCATTGGTTACCGCCTCCGATACCGCAGTTTTAATATCCTCTAACTCATCCAGTGTGGGATTCATCTGGGCGCAAAATGCTGCTACCGCTACTCTGGCAAATCCTTCATTTACGGATAATGCCTCAAATTCCAGTTTCATCTCATTTCTTCTTTCCATATTTACAGCCTCCATTTTCATGCCTCCTTCTTCTCCCCTTCTTTCATCTGAACCAGTTTATGCAGACCTGATACCACAAAAATTTTCCGGATCCGCTCATTCATATTCTCTGCCACCACTTTTCCACCACTGTAATTCATATTCCGGCACCTTCCGATTACCACGCCAATTCCTGAACTGTCCATAAATTCTGTACCGGCAAAATCAAAAACCAGTTTGTTAACCCGGTAAGAATCAATCAGTAAATCTGCCTCTGCCCGCAGCTGTGTGGCGCAATGATGATCCAACTCCTTTGGCACCCGGATGGTAAGACATCCATTTTCTAATTCATACTTAAATTCCATTCTTCTATCCTCCATATACATTACGTAAAAAGAATGTGCCCTGGCACATTCTCGCGCCTGCGGCGGTCGCTTGCGACATCTACCTTATACGCCGCAGTGTGCATCCTCGCGGTGCGTTTTGTAGTTTACAGGAAAGCAATTTCCTGTAAACTACAAAAGACGCCCGGCAATCTGCCTGACGTCTTTTGTAAACTGTTTTTCTTTATTCTGTTACTGTTCTGCATTCTGTAATTCTTCCAGATAGCGGGAAGAATTGGCTGCACGTTCCGTATTCGGATAACCATCAATCACTTTCTGATAGTATTCGATGGCTTTTTCATTCTCGCCCAGATTCCGGTAGGTCTGTGCCAGATAATAAATCGCATTGCCATCCTGGTATGCCTCATCCATCTCTACTACTTTTTCAAATCCGGTCTTCGCTTCTTCATAGTTATAATTACTGTATGCCTGATAACTGTCTGCATAAGTCACCTGAAGATACTGGTCATTTACAGTTGCGTTGATATTCTGATAAATTTCCTTTGCGGTATCGGAAAGGTTTTCTTCCTTCACACCGGAAAGTGCATCTCCTGCTGCTGTAATATCTCCCTCCTGGAAGGATTTATATGCTGAAAGCAGCTGGTCATAGCTGTTAATCTTATTGGAAGTCTCCTCGGAATCGTTTTTTGCAGAAGACACCTGCTGGTTCAGGTCATCAATCTGATTTTCCAGATTGGTAATCTGCTGATTCTTCGTGGTTATGGTATCATTTGCCTGAACCACTGATGTATTAGCATCACTCTTTGCCTTCTGCCTTACACTTGGCACTACAAGGAAACAGGTGACTGCAACACCAATTGCCACCCCAAGCAAAATGGTCAGTATTGTGGCAAAACCTGAAGTATCTTTGAATTTTGTCGGCTGGATAATGAGGTCATTTCCACTCTTATAGGAAATAAGGTCATCTTCTTTCTTTTTCTTCTTACCGCTGTTGGCACTGCGCAGCATCTGATTGGTCTCTTTCATGTAACGCAGTGTAATCGTATTGCTGGAATCAATTTTCATAGCTGCCCGCAATGACTTCTTTGCCTGCTCGAATTTATTCTCTTTCATGTACAAAAGAGCCAGCAGCTGATGTCCCTTTACCAGTTTCGGGTTTAAGGACAATACCTTCTTCAACTGGATAATTGCAAGATCTGTACTATTCTGTCTGCAATATAACAATGCCTGATTGTATTTCTTAATGGTCTGATTTACCGTTTCTAACTGTGCCGGATTCTTCTGCACAGCGTCCAGATAACGTCCTGCATCATTATCCTTTGGCTGAAGGCTCTTACTAATCACCCATTCACCCATGGCAGATACCGCCTCACCGGTCTCAAAAAGTACCAGTCCCAGGAGATTTCTTGCCTGAATGTTCGTCTTATCAAACCGAAGACTCTTCTTAAGACTTTCAATCGCTCCGGATAAATCACGGACATTGCTTCGCTCTAATCCCTGATTATAATAATAATTAGAGGCCATCACAATTTTCTTATATACTTTTACATCAATTCCACAGTTCGGACAACGGTTGTCCCCTGTCAGATCTGCTCCGCAATTATAACATTTCATACTTTACCTCACTTAACGAATTCTACTGTCGTCTTGCTTCTTTCATCATTTCTCTTAAAATGTCTGTCATATCCGTTAAGTCCTGATTGTAAATAGCTTCCTCTGCCTCTTCTACTTCCAGGCTTGGTTTGAATTTCTTTAATTCTTCTTCAAAATCTATCATGCTTCATTTCCTCCTGCTATCTTTTCCAATTCTCCAATCAAATACAGGGAACCCGCACAGAATACCATCTGGTTGTCCTTCCTGTATTCCTTTACATATCTGTATGCCTGTGCACAGTCTTCTATTACTACTGTTTCCCGGCCGTTTGCCATAAATTCATCCTGCAATTTCAATGGGTCAATTCCACGGCTGTCCGGGATGCGGGTCAGTACAATACTATCCCACGAAACTTCCTTGCACAGTACTTTTACTGCTTCTTTATGATTCTTCTCTTCCATCATGGAAAAAAGAAGAACTGGCTTTTCTTCCGCAATCTTCTGCACATTTTTCACAAAGTGGGCAATACCATCTGCATTATGTGCTCCATCAAAATAGATAAATGGCTCTGCCTGCTGCATTCTGCCCATCCATCTGGTATGTTCCATTGCAGAGATAATCTCTGCTTTTCCAATTCCGGTTTCCACCTGAAGGACAGATAACGCCCGATATGCCAGTGACGCATTCATCATCTGATATTCTGCCGGAAACGGGATTTTCAAATCAACAACATCATACCCATTGGTATAACAAAAATCAATAGTTTTCCCGGTTATTTTATGAATTTTAAGACTTTCTAAAGAAATACAGTAATAAGGTGCTCTTTTTGTCCTTGCAGTCTGCCTTATCACTTCTGCCGCTGTTTCATTACTTCCATCAAAGATAACAGGAACGCCTTCTTTGATAATCCCTGCCTTTTCTCCTGCAATTGCTTCAATGGAATCTCCTAAAATCTGTGTATGCTCGAGACTGATAGATGTAATAATCGTAAGCAACGGTTCCTCAAATACATTCGTTGCATCTAACCTTCCGCCAAGTCCGGTCTCTAAAATAAGATAATGTACTTTCCGCTTCTGAAAAAGATACATGCCCATGGCCAAAAGATATTCAAAAAATGCTGGATGCGGCAGTCCTTCTGCTTCCATCTGCTCTACCACCTTCTGCACTGCCTCAAAGCTTTCTACAAATTCTTCCTGACTGCACTTTTCGCCATTGATTACGAAACGTTCTTCCATGCATACAAGGTGCGGAGAAGTAAAGAGTCCCACTTCATATCCATGTTCCACCAGCACCTGATTGATAAATGCACACACACTTCCCTTGCCATTGCTTCCTGCCACATGGATGATTTCAAACTGATGCTCTCTGATAGAAAGCCTCCGCAGAATCTCTTTCGTATGCTCTAAACTGTTTTTCTTTGTGAACTTTGGTATTTCATATATATAATTGCAAATCTCTTCATAAGTCATTTTTGTCACCACTTTTATAAGTATAATATAGTGGAAATTTTTTTCAAGAGGTTATCCTGTTTCCATAAAAAGTTTTCGCCGCAGAAACTGCGGCGAATCGACAATACCTGTCTTTTAACTTTTGTAACTATTTCATCTGAGCCAGACGCTCCTGTACGGTAGCCATCATCTGCTCATATTTTGCAAGCTTATCTTTCTCTTCCTGAATCTTTGCAGCAGGTGCCTTGCTTACAAACTTCTCATTATTTAACATGCCGTGGGAGCGGGCAAGTTCTTTCTTAAGACGCTCTTCTTCTTTCAAAAGACGCTCTTTTTCTTTTTCCATATCTACCAGGTCTTCCAACGGCATGTATACAACAGCTCCCGGAATAACTACGGATACTGCATCTTCTCCGATTCCTGCCTTATCGGACTGGACATCAATCTCGCTGGCACTGATAAGATTCTGGTATGTTTTCTTCATGCTCTCGAAGGTCTCACAAAGTGCTTTGTCTTCAGATACGATAAATACCTTTGCCTTTCTGGATGGTGGAACATCCATCTCTGTTCTTAAGTTACGGATGCCTTTTACCAGCTCTTTTACATGAGCAAGCATCTCTTCTTCTGCCGAGAAATTCCACTCTTCTTTGTAAACCGGCCAGTCAGCCAGCATAATGGTCTCTTCCTGCGGATTTAAGGTACAGTAGATTTCTTCTGTGATAAATGGCATATATGGATGTAATAATTTTAATGCCTGTCCTAATACCGTACGAAGTGTCCAGAGTGCACTGTTGGCAGCCCTGGCATCCTCGTCTTTCTTATAAGTACGAACTTTGGCAATCTCGATATACCAGTCACAGAATTCATCCCAGATAAAGTCATATACTTTCTGTACTGCAATACCAAGTTCGAATTTATCCATATTTTCTGTTACATCTTTGGTCAATGTATTAACTGCTGAAAGAATCCATTTATCTTCCGGTGCCAGGTCAGAAATTGCAGGCTCTGTTACCTCCATGCCCTCTAAGTTCATCATAATGAAACGGGATGCATTCCACACTTTATTGGCAAAGTTACGGGATGCTTCTACACGCTCCCAGTAGAAACGCATATCATTTCCCGGTGCATTTCCGGTAATCAGTGTCAGTCTCAAGGCATCTGCACCATATTTATCAATAACCTCTAACGGGTCAATTCCATTTCCAAGAGATTTACTCATCTTACGGCCCTGGGAATCACGAACCAGTCCGTGGAATAATACAGTATGGAATGGTGCTTTGCCCATCTGCTCATATCCTGAGAAAATCATACGGATTACCCAGAAGAAAATAATATCGTATCCGGTTACTAATACATCATTCGGATAGAAATAATCTAAGTCTTCTGTTTTCTCCGGCCAGCCTAAGGTTGAGAATGGCCATAATGCAGAAGAGAACCAGGTATCCAGAGTATCCGGATCCTGTGTCATATGGGTGCAGCCGCACTTCGGACATTTCTCCGGTGCATTCTTAGATACTACCATTTCTCCGCATTCATCACAGTAATATGCAGGAATACGGTGTCCCCACCAGAGCTGTCTGGAAATACACCAGTCACGGATATTATCCGTCCAGTTAAAGTAGGTTTTCTCCATACGTTTTGGAAGGAGCTTGATATCTCCATTCTTTACACCTTCTACTGCCGGTTTGATTAAATCATCCATTTTTACAAACCACTGCTGTTTAATCATTGGCTCTACGGTTGTGCCACAGCGGTCATGGGTTCCTACGTTATGGGAATGCGGAACAACTTTTACCAAAAGTCCTTCCTTCTCTAAATCCTCTACCAGTGCTTTCCGGCATTCGTATCTGTCCATGCCCGCATATTTGCCGGCTTTGCTGTTCATGGTTGCATCATCATTGATAACAACGATTTCTTCCAGATTATGACGTTTTCCAACTTCAAAGTCGTTCGGGTCATGAGCCGGTGTAATCTTTACACATCCGGTTCCAAATTCTTTATCTACATAAGAGTCTGCAATAACCGGAATCTCACGGTCTGTCATCGGAAGCTTTAACATTTTTCCGATAATATCCTGATAACGTTCATCATCCGGATTTACTGCTACTGCAGTATCACCAAATAAAGTCTCCGGACGGGTGGTTGCGATTTCTACGAATCTTCCCGCTTCTCCTACTACCGGATAATTGATATGCCAGAAGAAGCCATCCTGTTCTTCATGTTCTACCTCGGCATCGGAAATAGATGTCTTGCAGACAGGACACCAGTTTACAATACGGGAGCCTTTATAAATAAGACCTTTTTCATATAATTTTATAAATACTTCAAGAACTGCATCAGAGCATCCTTTGTCCATGGTGAAACGTTCTCTGCTCCAGTCCGCGGAAGAACCCATTTTCTTTAACTGGTTGATGATGCGGCTGCCATACTCATCCTTCCACTCCCAGCATTTTTCTAAGAAGCCTTCTCTTCCGAGGTCATTCTTGTCAATTCCCTGTTTCTTTAAGGAATCAATAACCTTTACCTCTGTTGCAATGGCTGCATGGTCTGTTCCCGGCTGCCATAATGCATTATATCCCTGCATTCTCTTGTAACGGATTAATATATCCTGCATGGTATTATCCAATGCATGTCCCATATGAAGCTGTCCGGTAATATTTGGCGGCGGCATTACAATGGTAAACGGTTTCTTGCTGCGGTCAGCCTGTGCATGGAAATATCCATTGTCTTCCCATTTCTTATAAAGTCGGTCTTCAATCCCTTTTGGGTCGTAGGTTTTTGCAAGTTCTTTGCTCATAATTGTTCTCCTTTTTCTAAATTGGACGTTTCGTAATTTGTAAAAGTGCTATCTTTATTAGTAGACATTTCAGTTATCTGAAAGGTATGGGACTTGGTGCATTCTCGCGGAGCGTTTTTTACTTTACAGGAGAGCAATTTCCTGTAAAATAAAAAAACCTCCCTATCCAGCTGGATAAGAAGGGCGAATCAGCGCGGTACCACCTTCGTTATGCATAGTATCTATGCATATCTCTTCTCCGTAACGTGGAGTGTCGGGAAAACTTATGCCTTGTTGAAATTCTTTATATGATTCCGGTTACAGGCTTTCTGGGTCTTCCGGTTCGAAAGCTACCTTCCATCTGTCGTATTCAGACAACCTTTCAGCCGATGAGCCGTCCTCTCTTAGAACCGTACCGATGTACTCCTCTTTCTCATTACCTTTATCTCTAGGCATTATATTAAATTTGCCAGGCACTTTTGTCAAGGGTGAGTTTTATAAAGTATACTTTTCCAACAACTCTTTTGCCCACTCTTCACTTATCTGTAACTCTTCCTGCAATAACGCCAAAATCTCTTCCTCTGATTTTCCGAATTTGCGACCAAGTCTTATGATTTCCTGTGTCTGACCTTCTCTTCTGATTCTCGCTTCTCGCTCAAAACTCTTCATATATGCAAGACCTACCTCTCCATCCCGCTTTACTGCAGTTACCATCCGATGAAGCTTTTTCAGGCTTTCGGTGGAAGCATTCTCTATGGACGAATGCTCCATGTAATGCAGCAGCTGCTTTAATTCTTCCGGTGGGTTTCCTTCTTTTCCTCTTGTATACAAGAATATGGTCTTTGCACCATCCTCATACTCTAATTCCGGCACTTCTACACAGCTATTCTTAATGGTATATACCATTCGGTTCTCACTAAAAGGGTCATAGGTTGTGCTAAAAATCACAATTACATTTCGAAGCTTTCCATATTCTTCGCCTGCCGGCAAATTTCCTGCATCGATCTTTGCATGATAAAAACGTGCTCTACGGGGAAGTGCTGCGAGATCTCCCTTTCCGTCATTCTGGTCCGTCTCAATATCAAAAATTTCTCCATTCTCTTCATCCAGATATACGTCCAGCCGGATACCATGGGCTTCTGTATTTTCTCCACCGAAGAATCGTTGCGGCACCACTGTAAGCTTTCCAATCGGACGGTGCAGAATACATTCCAAAATATACCTTGCTGACTGTTCCCCATAAACTTTGTGGCTGGTCAGGCTGTTTACCAGAAAGTCATCCACCAGATTCAGTTCTTCTAAAGTTTTCATTTTTCCTCCTTTTCCCATAGCACATAGAAAAGCAGGATTGCATACACTATTTCTTCCTCTGATGTTCCGTCCATTCAATGCACTATGCGTTTATTAATTGTAATTAGAATTTGAAAGCATAGAATTCATTGAATTGTTACCAGAAATTTAGATTGGCTTTTGCCATTCGAAAAATAGAATATATGCTTTGTGCTGATTGTAACAAATAAAAAGGGCGAATACAAGCAGACTTTTTATTCTTCAAATTCTCTTCGAAATTCTTTATAATTCCTTTCGAAATGCCATAAAAATCCATTCTCATTGCCTGTATCCTATGTTATAATAAACGAAAACGAGAAAAATTTATACTGTAATGACAAAGGGAGAGTTTTTATGTCTATGCTAAATTTAAAAGAACTGGATTCTATGCATTTAAGCGTTCTAGCTGAAATTGGCAACATCGGTTCCGGTAATGCTGCTACTGCACTGGCAGGCCTCTTAAATACACCGGTAGATATTGAAGTGCCAAATATCTGCCTGATGGATTATGCCAAAGCTGCAGATTATCTTGGTGGGGCAGATAAAACTGCTATTGGTATGACTGTAAATGTAAAAGGTGATATGAATGGTGTTATGCTTCAGATTGTGGAGAAAGAATTTACCAGCCGGCTTATCAACACCTTTTATGAAAAAAATGTCGATTCCATTGATTCACTGAATGATATGGATTTATCCGTATTGCGCGAAATGGCAAACATCACAACTGCTGCTTATGTAAATTCTATTGCAAAAATGACAAATACCTTTATTGATATTGAACCACCGCAGAACCATCTTGGTACCATTGGTGAAATTCTGGCTGTCCCGGAAAAAGAATTTACAAGACTGGATTATCAGGTTCTCTTTATTGATGAACGGTTAAGTTTTGCCCATACCCAGATTAAAAGTGCCATGATTCTGATTCTTGAAATAGACTCTATGAAAGTGCTTTTTGAAGGACTTGGTATCGATTTATAACATTGTAAAAGACAAAAAAGGACGTTCCCGTCTGGAATAATTTCCATTCAGGAACGTTCTTTTTCTCTACTCTTCTTCTTTGTCCTCATCTGCAATTGCCGCTGCGGCCCCGGATACTGCGGCTACTACCGCTATTACAGCTACAATTATTACAAATAAGATTAAAATTCCAAGGAAAATCAGAAGTCCACCCTCTGTCATCTTATTACCTCCTCCTTGTGCCAGATATCTATAGTATACTACGATTCTGTATTATCGTCTATAAATTCTATCATATGACGGATATCCTGCATCTCGCAGTCCATTTCTGTAATTACATCTGCAACATGCTTTAATTTATCTGCTATTTCTTCTGAATTATTAATATGTTTCTTATAGCGAAGCTTGTGCTCAAGACTCGCCCAGAAATCCATGGCAATGGTCCGGAGCTGGACTTCCACTTTCATATGGCGCTTCTCGTTCGATAAAAATATCGGCACATCTACAATCAGATGCAGACTACGGTATCCGTTATCCTTCGGATGTGCAATATAATCTTTCTTCTCTACCAGAATGATATCATCCTGCTGCAGCAGCAAATCTGCCATCGTATAAATATCTTCCTGAAAAGAACAGATAACACGCACTCCGGCAATATCGAACATATTCTCTTCTATTGCTTTCATGGAGAATCCAATATTCTTCCGTTTAATTTTTTCTATAATACTTGCCGGTTTCTTCAGTCTTGTTTTTATGGTCTCAATTGGATTCCTGTTATATTGTGTGGAAAACTGTTCATTTAATACTTTAAACTTTGTTTCCACTTCCATCATGGCACACCGGTAATACATCATCAGATCCCCAAAGGGTTTCATCTCACTTAAAAAATCCTCTGGATGTGCCTCATCTTTTATTCTGCTAAAGTCTAATGGGTTCATCTTTTACTTTCCTCATAAGTTTATTTTTCTTACTTTTCTATCATATCAGAAAATACCCGAAACAACTATTAATTTTTTCTAAAGTTATCGCAGCGCTCACCAAAGTCTAGCAGAAAAGAAGTTCGCTCAAACAAACTTGGCTCCTTCTTTTCTGTTAGACTTTTTCTCGCTACTTGCGTAACAAAGAATGTGCCTTGGCACATTCTCGCGCCTGCGGCGGTCGCTTGCGACATCTACCTTATACGCCGCAGTGTGCATCCTCGCGGAGCGTTTTTTACCTTACAGGAAAGCAATTTCCTGTAAAGTAAAAAAACAGCAGTGTCCATGTTTTCTTCAACATATTTAAGACACTGCTGTTTTATCTGCCTTATCGGTAGCTTTGCTTTATAGATGACTAAGGGTTACATTTTGTTATCCGTTTTTAGTTTTTCTGCCCTAAAGTTACGGTTACCGTCTGTTCCTGATACTGTCCATCTGTCTGACGTTCAAATACAACTTCTACAGAATCACCTGCTGCACAATACTTAATCGCATCATTTAATTCTGTTGTAGATGAAACCTTGCTTCCATCAAAGGATGTGATAATATCTCCTGCCTGTAAGCCTGCCTGCTCTGCCGGTGAACCTTCCTTTACCTGATAGAGATATATTCCTTCCGGCATATTATAGGTCTGTGCAACGGTGGAGGATACATCTACACCGGAGATTCCAAGATATGCGGAACGGGATTCATCCACCTGTTCCCGGTTGATTAATTTTTCAATAATCGGAGACGCTGTATTAATCGGGATAGCATAGCCCATACCTTCTACACTGGTATCAGAATATTTTACAGAACTGATACCGATTACTTCACCCTTGGCGTTCAGTAATGCGCCACCACTATTACCAGGGTTAATAGCCGCATCAGTCTGAATCAGTTCATTGGTGGTGGTAGAACCGTCATCATTTTCTACGGACACCTCTCGGTTCAATGCACTGATAACACCGGTTGTAACAGACTGCCCATAACCTAACGCATTTCCGATTGCGACTGCTGCCTGACCTACACTTAAGTCATCAGAATTGCCAAGGGTTGCAACCTTAATGGTACTTAAGGTGTCTGCGCTGATATCGGAAATCGGAACTGCAACGACTGCTAAGTCACTTCCTGCATCTGTTCCTTTTACTTCTGCGGCTACTGTGCTGTCATCTGAGAACTGCACGGTAATACTTTGGGCACCGGATACCACATGATTATTCGTTGCTACATAGATGTACTGGTCATCCTGGCTTACTATGATTCCGGAACCACAGCTTTCCTGTGGCTGTGATGCAGTATATCCATACCAGGTGCTTACCTGTTTTTCACTCATATTCGTAATTGCAACAATAGATGGCATTACATTATCTGCAATATCTGAGACATCCGTCAAATCGGTTACTGCTTTGGATGAAGTATTTGCTGCCTTAACGGTATCTCCGCTGCTGCTCTTATTCAGGGAAGCCTCTGTCTTAGCAGATTCAGAGTTGCTCCACTTCGTTCCAAGCAGCTGATTTGTTCCCGCAAATACGCTTCCTGAAATCAATCCAAAGACTAATGCAATAGCTGCACATTTTGCAAGTTTTACACCAAATCCACCTTTACCATGTTCTTTCTTTACTTTTTCTTTCCGTTTTTTCTTCTGCTGATTCTGTCCATATGGCTGTGTTCCCTGACTATAATAGGCATTTCCCTGTCCATACTGTGTTCCCTGACTATAATAGGCATTTCCCTGTCCATACTGAGTTCCCTGACTGTAGCCCTGTGAAGTATTTCCGTTCACCTGACTGCTCCATGAAGTATTTGTTCCGTCTCCTGTCTGCTGGTTCGTCTGATTATATGAATAAGGAGAGCCGGAGTTAAAATTGTTGTTATAATTGTTTTCCATAAAGATTACTCCTTTCATCTCTTTGTTACTTTCTGATTATGATAATATCCATAAATTGTGTTAGTTCTGTGTCTAATGATTGAGAAAAATATGTTTCTTTTATGTTTAATTTGTAAAAAGCTCTGCAAAAGAGGATATATTTTACATTAGAATTTTTTCTATAAAAAAGGACATTTTATTTTCACACCGAAATACCACCGTTCTTAATATTTCGTTTTGCTTTTTGCTATAAAAACAGTCTTTCCAATGTTTGACATAGATAGCTCCACCGTTCGTCGAAGTACGGATGCCTGATAAGGACTGTTAGGGGCACTTAGGATTTCGTCTGGCACCCGGCAACGCTGGCACAGGACGTGCCAGCGAGGCGCATCTGAACATGGATGTGAATATGCGCCGGTTGCAGATGAATTAAACTTTATCCGAAATCCTTAGTGCCCCTTGCAGGCATTATGTGGCATCCGTATTCAACGGACGGTGGAGCTATCTTAAGTCAAAGCAACGGAAAGACAGTTTACAAGCAAGCAAAACGAAATTTTAGAACGGCTGGCATTTTAGTGTGCACAAAATAAAATGTCCTTTCATAGAAATAGAATTCTAAGTAAAACCGCATCTTCTTTTCCAATTGCTCTATAAATTACTCAACCGTTACGGATTTTGCAAGGTTTCTTGGTTTATCCACATCACAGCCCTTTCCAACTGCTACATAGTAGCTGAACAGCTGTAACGGAATAATTGCCAGTGAATTTGCAAAATATGCATTGGTCTGTGGAATATAGATGACATAATCTGCTGTCTTTTCAATCTCTGTATTGCCTTCATTGGTGACTGCCATGACAAATGCGCCTCTGGTCTTCACTTCTACAATATTGCTGATGGTCTTTTTCAGCAGTGCATCCTGTGTTGCCACTGCAACGACCGGTGTACCATCTTCAATCAGGGAAATGGTTCCATGCTTTAACTCACCTGCTGCATATGCCTCAGAATGAATATAGGAAATCTCTTTTAATTTTAAAGAGCCTTCCATGGAAATCGCATAATCAATTCCTCTTCCGATAAAGAAAATATCCTTAGCTGCAATGAAACGGTTGGCAAATTTCTGGATCTTCTCTTTATGGCTCAGTAACATTTCTACCTGATCCGGCAGCTTCTTAAGGTCACGAAGCATTTCTCCTACTTCTGCTTCCGTAACTTTACCACGAACCTGTGCAAATTTAATTGCCAGAAGATATTGTGCCACAAGCTGTGCACTGTATGCCTTTGTAGTTGCAACTGCAATTTCCGGTCCAGCCCAGGTATACATTACTTTATCTGCCTCTCTTGCAATGGAGCTTCCAACTACGTTTACAATACCAAGGGTCTTAACACCACGCTCTTTTGCCATACGGAGTGCCGCCAGGGAATCTGCTGTCTCTCCGGACTGACTGATAATAATGACAAGGGCTCCATCCTCTAAAATCGGATTCCGGTAGCGGAACTCGGATGCCACATCTACATCTACCGGAATTCTTGCCATTCCTTCGAAAATATACTTACTGGTAAATCCGGTATGATAAGCAGAACCGCAGGCAACAATGTGAATTCTGCTGATATTTCTGATTTCTTCGTCACTCATTCCAAGCTCATCGATGACAATTCTGCCATCCTTGATACGTGGACTGATGGTATCTCTTATGGTCTTTGGCTGTTCATTCATTTCTTTTAACATGAAATGCTCATAGCCGCCTTTTTCTGCTGCATGAATATCCCACTCGATATGTTTGCATTCTTTTTCGATAGATTCCCCGTCTACATTAAAGAATTCTATTTTTTCCTCGGAGAGGCGGGCAATTTCTTCATTTTCAATAAAATATACATCTCTGGTATATTTTAAAATTGCCGGGACATCGGATGCAATCAGATTCTCCCCCTCACCTCTTCCTACAATCAGAGGGCTGTCCTTACGGACTGCATAGATAACATCCGGATTCTCTGCAAAGATAATTCCCAGTGCATAAGAACCTTCCACACGATGCATGACCTTGGTAATGGTCTCCAATGGATTCCCGGTATAGTAATAATCCAGCAGCTGGGCCACAACCTCAGTGTCCGTGTCTGACCGAAACTTATAGCCTTTTTCTGATAACTTTTTCTTTAATTTCATATAGTTTTCAATGATACCATTGTGTACCACAGCAATCGTACCGGCTTCATTGAAATGTGGATGCGCATTGATATCACTCGGTGCACCATGGGTTGCCCAGCGTGTGTGACCGATTCCAACCGTTCCCGGCAAGGTAGCACCCTCATGGGTCAGCTCAGATAATACCTTTAATCTTCCGGTCGCCTTAGCCATGTTAATCTTCTTCCCATCAAAGATTGCCATACCTGCCGAATCATAACCACGGTACTCCAGTTTTGAAAGTCCATCCAACAAAATTGGTGCAGCCTGTTTCTTCCCTATATATCCAACAATTCCGCACATAATTCTTCCTCCTGCTTTTCTTTTACATTCTATTCCAATTGCTGTTGTTTCATCCTATCTTTTATAGAACTCTCTTTATCGTCCTTTTGACATTATATAAGAAAAACCGGGGATTATCCAGTCCTTTTTTGAAATCTATATCAGCGCATGAACATAATAAAAACTTGCTGCAGATATCAATATGAAAAACATATAAATTCCACCGTATAACATACGATTTACTTTTTGTGGTATCTTTTCAAGTACCAAAGTCAGTCCTGTCGTGACAAAATAAAGAAACGGAATCAGCATCGGCATCAGATACCGCCCCTGTGGCTGATAGTCACTATAAAAAGAATAATAAATACTCAATCCGCATGGAATTACCATGCATATCAGAAATGTGATATGCAGCAGTCTGTCTGACGAAAATATTTTTCTTTTCCACCCGCCTGCCAGATAGCCAATGATTCCAGCAAGAAAAAGTATTCCAATCCCCAGATAGCCCCTGCCCATCAGATTCCAGTCGCAGGTCCTTAATATTCCAATAAAGCTGATCAGTGATGTTCTCAGCCAGCCGGAAGTAAATAACATCTGGTACCATGACCAGCCCTGATGATATGGCGTCGGCCGTTCTGACGGACGGAATCCCGGCTGTGCATACATTTCTCCATATTTATCCGTTGTTCGAAGTCCAAGGAAATCACCATCATATAATATTGCACTCCGGATAAACCACCAGCCAGCTAAAAGTATTGCTACAATAGCAATTACTGCTGCCATCCTGAACATCCGATGCATGTCAGTTCTTTTTCCTTCACCTTCTATTTGCCTTTCCTTCCAGTAGGAAATAAAGAAAAACGGTATACTCATCAAAAGATAACCGTAGGCATTATAATAAGATAATGCACATAACCCTATTCCAGTTCCTAATAGGATACAGCTTTTCCAGTCCCAGTGTCTGTCCCTGCCCCTAAGCCAGGCATAAATAATCCATGCAATTGTAAATAATGCAAAGGAATCATTATTCAGATAACTTCCAAGATACATTACCTGGGGCAGCAGGGTTCCAGACATTACGAACAAAAATCTGCTTCTATTGGTTTGAAATAAGTACTCTCCTATCTGAAACATCAAATATGCCATTCCGGTTATGGAAAGTACACTGGTGAATCTGACTGCCACATACAGCCAATACGCATTTGTGGTAAATAAAAAAGCTATTTTCAAAAAAACTCCGCTTATCATATATGACAGAATCGGAGTAAATCCATATGATATTCCCCAGATTGGATTTCTTAGCGCCGGGTCCGTTCCATCAGGAAGCTTTCCATGGGACGCTATATAATTACAGATATCATATTTCATTGCTTCATCCGGCCCGCTTCCGGAAGTAGTTGCCATACTCCAAATTGTCAATGCCAGAAATAAACATATTAAGTACCCTCTTTTCAGAGTCTGATTTGTCTTTTCCATTCTCATTTCCTTTTCATTATTAATTTCTTCTTCATGATGAATCGTTGGTATTATACTCCTGAAAACTTATCCAGACAACTAAGAGTTCTCTTACTATTTTCTTAAGACTTTCTTTACCCTATTGATTTTACAAAAACATACGTTATCATAATAAAGAATCAAGAAGTAATAGTTTATGAAAGGAGCCAATGTTATGAAACTATCCATTGTAATACCAGTGTATTTTAACCATGATAACCTTCTTCCACTTTACAATGATCTGCGGGAAAAGGTTTTATGTAAACTAGATTGTGACTATGAAATTCTCATGGTTGATGATGGTTCCAAAGATAAATCCTATGATGTCATCTGCGAGCTTGCCCGCCTGGATACACATATTATCCCATTAAAATTATCCCGTAATTTTGGTGAACATGCTGCCATTCTTGCAGGACTCTCCCGCTGCAGTGGCGATTGTGCTGTCCGCAAAGCTGCAGACTTACAGGAACCATCCGAATTAATCTTAAGTATGTTAGAAAAATACAGGGATGGTAATAAGGTAGTACTTGCTACCCGTGCTGACCGTGAGGAACCTCTTACACAGAAAGCTGTTTCTTCCCTTTATGCCTATATTATGAAGGAGGTTGCACTTCCCACCATGCCCAAAGGTGGATTTGACAGTTTTCTGATTGACCGCCAAATCATTGACCTGCTGGTCGCAATGAAGGAAAAAAATACCTCTCTTATGGGACAGGTCCTGTGGAGTGGCTTTCAGACTGCAACTGTTCCTTATATCCGGAAAAAAAGAACCATCGGACATTCCCGATGGACTCTTCACAAAAAAATAAAACTTGCCACGGATTCCCTGATAGGATTCTCCAGCTTTCCGATTACCATGGTCACTGCAGCCGGTGCCGGAGTATTTCTCTTTGCACTCATTCTGTTCTTTATTACAATTTACCGGAAAATGACCGGAATTATAACTGCAGAAGGCTATACCTCATTATTAATCGTACTTTTAATGGGTATGGGAATTATTATGCTTTCCATCGGTATTATTGGTTCCTACATCTGGCGTATTTATGATGCCACCAGAAACCGTCCACCATTCATTATTGATGAACCGATGACACCAAAGACCTCCATGGCAGACACACAAACTGCCTTACCTAAAACTGAAAATAAATAAACGGACTGCCCTTCACATAAGCCAGACCAAGGATAAGACCTATCTCAACAAAGAAAATCACAAGAGACCAGAAATGATTTAAATCCATAACCGGATAAAAACCATTGACGGTCTTTTCTTTTTTCTTTGCTGCCCTGAGATATGCAGCCACTGTTGCAATGCAAAGAATAATAATTGCTGCAATGGCAAAGCTGTACGGATGTGTAATGCCCGCCCGGAAGCCAAATAACTGTTTTAATACCAGCCATGCCTTCGGCACATTTTCTGCCCGGAAGAATATCCAGCAGATGCAGACAAAAATATCCGTTCCGAGGATGGATAAGGTATCCACCAGAACATTTTTCTTTCTCTCCTGCCCTTTCTGATACCCAGCCAGTTTCCGGAAGCCCTTGTGGATACAAAGAGCCAGTCCATGGAGACCCCCCCACAATACAAAGCTCCATTCTGCACCGTGCCAGAGTCCCCCTAAAAGCATCGTTATCATCAGGTTTACATAAGTACGAATACGTCCCTTGCGGTTACCACCCAGCGGAATATAAAGATACTGCATCAGCCAGCTTGAAAGGCTGATATGCCACCGTTTCCAGAACTCACTGACATTATGGGATATATATGGAAGGTTAAAGTTCATCGGCAATTCATAGCCCATACATTTTGCACAGCCGATTGCCATATCCGAATAACCGGAAAAATCCATATAAATCTGAATGGCATAGGCTGCTACTGCCAGTGCAACCGTTCCGGAACCAAATATCTGCGGACTACGATATACTTCATCCACAAATACAGAAATATTGTCCGCCAGTACCACTTTCTTAAACATACCAAATACAAATATCTGTATTCCACTTTCCAGTCCCGCAAGTGTAACCTTCCGGTTCTCCTTAAGCTGTGGCAGAAACTCCGATGCTTTTACAATCGGTCCCGCTACAAGCTGTGGAAAAAAACTTAAGTACAGCGCAAACTGCAAAAAGCTTTTTTCTTTTTCTATCTTCCCGGTATAGACATCAATGGTATAGCTCAATGCCTGAAAGGTATAAAAGGAAATTCCTACCGGAAGAATCAGATTCAGTACTCCCGGTGTCAGATGAAACACATCACAAAAGGAAGTCACAAAGAAATCATAATATTTAAAAATTCCAAGGACCGCCAAAGGCGTGCCTACTCCAATCAGAAGAGAAATCCGGCTCTGCCGCAGATGCTTTTCATCTTTTTTACCGCGGTAAAAAAGGAAATCCAGGTAATTCCCATCAAAAGCAGGCAAAGCCGCATATTCCACCAGCCATAAAAAACATAACTGGCTATCAGAAGGATTCCCTGGCATATGATGCGGCGCTTTATTTCCGCAAAAGGCAGCACCCTCTGTACAAGAAGTAAAAGAAGAAGCACTACAAGAAAAAACAGTAAAAAGCTTACACTTGCAAAACTCATCTCTGCTCCTCCTCTCCGATTGCATCATAAATGCACTGTGCCAGAAGCTCATGTCCATATGCATTAAGATGCCCATAGCCAACTGTTGTATTATCAAATCCACTGGCTACGATATGCTCTTTCACATAGGCTTCCTCTACGGAATCTGTCATGTCCGCAAAAATAATATTATATTTTCCACATAATTCTGCAAAAGTATCTCTGGTGTCCACACTTGCAGAGCATTCATAACTACCATCCTCTGTCAATGTCATATCCGGAATATAATAAATCACCGCCTGAACATCTGCTTCTTCCGCTGTCCTGCTGATATAGGCAAGCAGTTCCTCCGTGGCCGCATAGGTGTCATCACCAAATACATCATATCCTGCATTTTCCGTAATCGTTACATCTGCTTCTCCATTGTTCTGGCTCTGCAGATTCTTATACTGCTGATACAGCAGCTTGATATAAGGATTCTTTTCTAATACTTCCAGTGCCGGTATTCCGCTTCCCGCTGTCAGCTCAGGCATTTCATGGTTCAATGCCTGCGCAGCTTCTACCGGATTCATTGCCAGTGTTCCGGTCTCTAACGCAACATATTCAGCAGGCCGATAAACCTTAAGGGCATTTTCCAAATTACTGATATTACGGTAAATGGTATGGGCTGACATTCCCACGTTGTATACATACCGGTTGCTTCCATCTTCGGCGTATTTCTCATTTAGCAAATAAGATACACAATCATCCTCGTTGACATACAGTCCTTCCGTCTGGGAAGAACCCATCATTAAAATAGCAGTCTTTCTTCCATCCGCCGGATAACTGTTGTTATAACCACTGTCATCTGTAGTTCCCATGGCAAAACCTTCCGTTCCTCTCGCCCAGAACGTATCTGCCTGTCTTACATAGCTGGTCACTCCATTTCCACATGGTTCATGTACCGGAGGGTTGTAATAAAATACGCAAAAAAGCGCCAGAATTGCAAATGCTGTAATTCCGGCTCCTATCACCTTTCCGATAAAGCAGAATATTGTTTTTCCTGTTGTATTCCCTTTTTCCGATGTTCTTCCCGCCATGGAGAACCTCCTGTCATGATATAAGAAACAACTTTTCTGAATTCATTTTCCGTCTCTTTTTCGTCTCTTCCTTATTTCCTGCGAAAGAAAAGCTGTCCTATTCCAGACAGCTTTTCCTATGAATATTTTTATTTATCTTTCTTTACTGTGTCTGGGTATCCGCCTCTGTGTCCTCTGCCGTAAACGGATTTGTATCCCTTACTGTATCCGAAGCAGTCTTTCCAGTCTCATTGATTACGGATTTACTGATATTCTTTACGGTCTGTGTTGTCTCATAATCTTCTACATCAAATAAATACTGATGCAGTAAATTTACATTGGTTTCCAAATCTGTAGGAACTACTACATCGCCAAGCTTTCCTCCCATACGCTCTGTCGTAAGCTGGAATGGCCATCCCTGTGTATCTGCCAGTTCGTAGTCTTTGATGCCTGCTGCCAGTCCCAAGATTTCAGAACTGCTAAGACTTGTGGAAATATCCGGGAATAATTTATCAATCACCTTATTTAATGTAGGAAGACTGGCTGCTTTTGCCTTCTCGACTATTTTACTGATAACGGTTCTCTGACGCTCAGTACGGCCGTAGTCATCACCACCGCTGTAACGGTCACGGCAATAAGCCAATGCCTGGATTCCGTTCACTGTCTGAAGTCCAGGTCCGGAAACTGCTGTTCCATTGGTTCCCATTACCTCATTCATCTCATTAATATATATTTTCATGGTTTCTGCTTCTTTGGAACTAATATCAAGTTCAATTCCACCCAGTGCATCTACCACTTCCATAACTGCATTAAAGTCCACAGCTACATACTCTTTAATATCCAGATCAAGATTCTTATTCAATGCTGCAACTGCACCGGTCGGACCGCCTTTTGCATATGCTGCATTGAGTTTTCTTAAATCGTCATCATCATCTACTGACAGGAAAGAATCACGGTAAACCGATATCAGTCTTACTTCCTTCGTATCATTATTAATACTTGCAATCATGATACAGTCACTGTTTCCGGACTCATATTTGCCGGTACTGCGGTTATCAATACCAAATAATGCAATGTTCGTATAACCATCTAACAATTCCTGGGTTTTGGCATCAATATTAATATTCAGCTTATCTTCATCCAAATCACCGGTATTATTGAGTTTATTTAATTTAATAATTACAAATAATGCTGCCAGAAGAATTAAGATAACCAGTACTTCTACTATAAAAAGCATCAATTTTCTCTTTCTTCTCTGACGTCTGGTCATTTT